>NZ_JAJDKB010000036.1:0-26764 GCF_020589955.1 Faecalibacillus sp. TM498 | reverse complement strand
AGTCACAATCTGATTCATAAAAAATTTTTGCCATTTTTAATGTCCCCCTTAATTTCCTTGGCTTCCTCTATGCATTCCAACGAGTCCTGTGCGAGCAATTTCTGTCACGTTGAATCCGTTAAGCATTGTTAATAATTGATTGACTTTTCTTGTATTTCCAGTAACTTCTATAATTAATGAAGTTGGTGAAACATCGATAATATGTGCTCTAAAGATATCAACAATTGAGTTGATATTTGTTCTTTGATCAGCATTTGCATCTACTTTAATTAAGACAAGTTCTCGATAAACTGAATCATCTGGTTCAAGTTTTTCAATTTCAACGACTTCTACAAGTTTCCCTAATTGTTTTTCAATTTGCGTTAAAATTTGTTCATCACCAGTAGAAACAACTGTCATACGTGACATTCCTTTAATATTTGTTTGTCCTACTGAAATACTTTCAATGTTATATCCTCGTCTACTAAATAAACCAGCAACACGGTTTAATACCCCTGGATTATTTTCAACAAGCAATGACAAAACAAGTCTATCCATGTTTTAATCCTCCCTATTTTTTTAATTGTTTATGAATTCTATTCATAGCTGAAATGATGGCTTTAATTGTAGCTGTTGTAATATTTGGATGTACCCCTACTCCATATTCTTGAACAGCACTTCCTTTAACTCTTAAATAAACATAAGCAGCTGCTTTTGAACTAGATCCTGATGATAATGAATGTTCACTATAATCTAAGAAATGTGTATAAACAAAGCCATTTTCATTAAATGCATCTTTAACAGCATCGATTGGTCCATTACCATAACCAACAATCGTTCTTATTTCTCCATGATCTTTTAAAGTAATTTCTGCTTTTCTTTCAAATTCAGAATCATCTTCAGAAATATCAATTAATTTTTGTTTAATAAATTCATATGGTTCTTTAATATCTACATATTGTTCAATAAATGTATCGTAAACTCTTTCTGGTGAAACTTCTCCTTCTTCTTCAGAAATATCTTGAATCACTTTTGCAAAGTCTACTTGTAATCCTTTTGGTAAATGATAACCATACATGCTTTCCATAACATAAGCAACGCCACCTTTACCAGATTGTGAATTAATACGAACAATTGGTTCATATTGTCTACCTAAATCACTTGGATCAATTGGTAAATATGGAACTTCCCACATTTTCGAATTTCTTTCTCTTAAAGCATGCATTCCTTTATTGATTGCATCTTGATGACTTCCAGAGAAAGCTGTAAAGACTAATTGTCCAACATATGGATGTCTTGGTGGAATATCCATTTTTGTACATTTTTCATAAACATGTTTAATATCATTAATACTTCCTAATTCTAATTGTGGATCAACTCCATGAGTGAACATATTTAAAGCAACAGTCACAACATCAACATTTCCTGTTCTTTCACCATTACCAAATAACGTTCCTTCAACACGATCAGCACCCGCTAATAAAGCAAGTTCAGTTGAAGCAATTCCACAACCTCTATCATTATGAGGATGAACAGAAACAATGACTCTTTCACGATCTTTGAAGTTACGACACATCCATTCGATTTGATCAGCATAAACATTTGGTGTATCCATTTCTACAGTTGAAGGTAAGTTGATAATCACTTTATTATCTTTACTTGCTCCCCATGTATCCATAACGGCTTCACATACTTCCATTGCATAATCAACTTCAGTTCCTGTAAAACTTTCTGGTGAATATTCAAGAATCACTTTTCCTTCAAATTCTTTTGATAAGTCTTTTACTAATTGAACACCATCAATTGCAATTTGTTTAATTTCATCTTTATCTTTGTTAAAGACAACGTCTCTTTGTAAGATAGAAGTTGAATTGTAAACATGGACGATAGCTTTATCTAATCCTTTTAAAGCTTCAAATGTTTTTCTAATTAAATGTTCTCTTGCTTGAGTTAATACTTGAACAGTCACATCATCAGGAATTAAATTTTCTTCAATTAATAATCTTAAGAAATCATATTCAATTTGACTTGAAGAAGGAAAACCTACTTCAATTTCTTTAAATCCTAAGTCTACTAAAAGTTGAAACATTTCCACTTTTTCTTCTATTTTCATTGGTGTAATTAATGCTTGATTTCCATCTCTTAAATCAACCGAACACCAAATTGGTGCTTTTTCAATTGTTTTATCAGGCCAAGTACGGTCTTTTAATTTAATTGTTTCAAATCTCTTGTACTTTTCGTAATTCATTTCCATTTCCTCCTTAATACTATAAAAAAACTCCCGTCTCAAAATAGCCAATCCGGCCATTTTGAGGACGAGAGTTATATTACTTCGTGGTTCCACCTCAATTTGTGAATAAATCACTTTATCCACCTCGCTAAGTACGCTACATAATAGTTCATACTCTTACAAAATAACGGTTGCATACCGTAGCCACCTACTTAAGTTCAGCGCTCCACTCAAGGATGAGTTCAGTATTACTCAAACAATTCTTTCCACCAACCAGAATCTCTCTACGCCTTGAAATAGTACTTACTAGTTCCTATCGAAGTATTTATTTTATGGTTACTTGTAATGTTAGACTTTTTTTTTACTAAAGTCAATGTCTTTAAGTTAATTTAACTAATTTAAAATATATTATTATTTTAATAGTTTTTTATTATTTATCGAAAGCTAATTGAATTACTCTATCTAATAATTCACTATAAGAAATACCAAAATCATTCATTAATTGTGGATACATTGAAATCTTTGTAAATCCAGGTAAAGTATTAATTTCATTTAAATAGATTTGATTTGATTTCTTATCTAAGAAGAAATCAACTCTTGATAGACCATGTCCATCGACTGCTTTAAATACTCTTAAAGCATATTCACGAATCTTATCTTGAATTTCTTGATCAACTAAAGCAGGAATACATGTTTTACTTTCTTCATCTTCATATTTAGATTCAAAAGTATAGAATTCACCATGAGGCATGATTTGTCCAACACGTGAAACGATTGGATCATCATTTCCTAAAACAGCCGTTTCAAGTTCGATACAATCAACACATTCTTCAACGACAATATGACGATCATATTTTGAAGCTTCAATAAGTTTTGTCATTAAATCTTCTTTATGATCACAACGATAACATCCTACACTTGATCCAGAACGACTTGCTTTAATAAAACATGGGAATCCTAATTCTTTTTCCACTGTTTTTTCAATATCTTCAATTTCATCAAATTGTTTATTGACAACAACAAGTTTTCCATCATATCTTTTTTTAACATATAAAGATTTTACTTGTGGAATTCCTGCAGTTTCTAAAATCTTCTTTGTATAGATTTTATCCATAGATACTGCTGAAGCTAAAACACGACATCCAACATAAGGAACACCTGCTAATTCAAATAAACCTTGGATTGTTCCATCTTCTCCAAAAGCACCATGTAAAATTGGTAAAACAACATCTTGTTGTTTTAATACTCCAAAAATATCTTGAATAGCTTGAGAATTTTCTAACCAAGTATCTTGAGCCAAATCAGCTTGACCTTGATCTAATAAATACCAAGATCCATCTTGATCAATTCCTACTAATGTCACATCATAATGTTCTTTATTTAAATTATTCATTACTGATGTACAAGACATACGAGAAACAATATGTTCACTCGATTGTCCACCACAAACAACCATCAATTTTTGTTTCATAATAATCTCCTTAACGATATAATTCTAACCAATCATCTACTAAAGTAGTATCTTCATAATATCTTAAAACATGATATACATACTTACTATCTCCATAGACTGATACGTTATAATCCTTTTTACATTTCTCAGAAAAATCTATAGCATTTTGATAAGTATATTGCTTGTCTGTTTGTTCAACGTAATTCATATATCCAATACCATAATTATAAGATTGTAAAGCTAAAAATATTCCTTTTTCATCTTTTAAAGAACTTACATTTGCCTTTTCTAAACATTTAGCAAAGTATCGAATACCTACTTGAATAGAATATTCGGGATCACTAATAGCATTAGGTTTCTTTTCAAACTGTGTATTAAATTCACATTCAGATGATTGCATTGGATCATTTCCTTGTCCTCCAGATTCTTGCATCATCATTGCCTGTAATAATCCTAAATACTCTTCTATATCATTTTCCCTTGCATATTTTAGCATTAAATCTTCATAATTCAATACCTGAGTTGAAACCAATTTATTCTCTTGCTTAAATTGATTTTTTATAAGTTGAAAGAATGAAAAAGCTAATAAAAACAATAATGCTGCAAGAATTAACTGAAAGGGTCTTTTTAATCTTAATTTTTTCTTTTTTTTCATAACTTATATCTTTTCTACAATTTCTTTTAAATTCATAGAGTGGCTTCCTTTAACTAAAACCACATCATCATTCTTTAAAAATTGATCTAATTGTTCAATAACTTCTTGATTAGAAGTAAAATAATAAACATTCTCCATTTTTTCTTTTGCTTTTTGATACATATACTTTGCTTCTTTTCCAATACAAATCAAAACGTCTATTTCTTTAGTAGCAACATAGTTTCCCACTTCTTCATGAAGTTGTTGACTATAACTTCCGAGTTCTAACATATCCGCTAAAATAGCAACTTTACGTTTTTTATAATTTGCTAGAACATCTATACTTGATTTCATTGAATCTACACTTGCATTATATGTTCCATCAATAATTGTTTTATGATTTTTTTCAAGAATATCCATTCTATTTTTAGTTAATTCAAACTCCTGTATACCCTTTTTAATATCTTCTAGAGAAATATCTAACTCTAATCCTACTGCAATTGCAATTAACGCATTAAAAACATTATGCTCTCCTTGAACAGGAACCCAAATTTTTTCACTTTGATCATGATAATGAACAATAAATGTACTGTGATCTTCAAATAATTCAATATCACTTGCTTGAATAGAAGCCCCTTCATTTTTTCCAACTCTTACAACATTTAAACGAGGTAAATCAACAGTCTGTAACATATCATTATCATTATTAATAATTAAAGTAGATTGATCTTTCATACCATCTGTAATTTCTAACTTTGCTTTTAAAATATTTTCACGACTTCCTAGTTCACCAATATGTGCTGTTCCAACATTGGTAATACATGAGACATCAGGATGAGCAATCATAGATAATCTTGACATTTCATTTAAATGATTCATCCCCATTTCTAAGACCATGACTTCTTCATCTTGATATCTTAAAATGGTTAATGGTAGACCTATTTCATTATTATAATTACCTTCTGTTTTTAAAGTTTTATATTTTTGTTTAACAACACTATAGACCATATCACGTGTACTTGTTTTTCCAACACTTCCTGTAACTCCCACAACCTTTACAGGGCGATGACTTCTTAAATAAATGGCCATATCTTTTAAAGCTTGATAAGTATCTTCTACTTTAATCACAATTTTATCTGGATAACTTACATCTTTAGCGGTAATAATTGCTGTTGCTCCTGTTTGAAAAGCACTTTCAATAAAATCATGTCCATCAAATCTTTCACCTTTTAAAGGAATATACATTCCTCCATTTTTCATTTGTCTACTATCTTGACTAAAGAAACAAATATCATCTTCTTTATTTCCAGAAACTAAAATACCTTTTGTTGCCTCTAATATTTCATATACTTTCATATTATTCTCCTATGCATCTTGTAAATTTTCAAATTCTTGTGCTGTATTTTCATTTAAAGCTTTATATTGCCCTTTAATATTGAAAACAATATATTTGACTCCACTTTCTTGAACATATCCTTTGGTAAATAAATCAGATCCTAAAACTTGTAAATCTGATACAACGATATTCTTAAATAAAATCTGATCATCTTTCCCATTTAAACTCATCATTTTAAGTTGGGTTCCTGTCGCATAGACAATTTTATTATTGACTAAAGCAATGGCTCTATTTTCTACTTTTTTGATTGTTTCTTGTTTTAATGTTTCTTTATTGATTTTTATAATTTGTGAATTATCAGTAAGATATAAATCTTTGTTATCAAGAGCGAATGTACATTGTTTTTCATAGAGTGTTTCTATATTTTCACCTGTAATTGTCATTCTTTTTAAAGCATATTGTTCATCATTTTTAGCTAAATAATAAATATATTTTCCATCTATTGTAATATCATAAGATGTTTCATCATTTAATTTTTGATTTGTTTGATCATCCAATGAATAACGATATAAACTTTCATGATCTTGATCTAATTGATAATAAATAACATGATTTTTTATAATTGGATAATACACATTTTCTAATATTTGGGTCGTTGTTTTTGTCTTTAAATCATAAGCTTGATAATTATATTGAGAATCACAATAATAAAGAACATGATTTTCAATACTTAAATAGCCCACACAATCATCTATCAATACTTCACTTGTTTCTAATTCATCTAAATCACTTACTAAAAGTTGATTATTGATAACATAATAGAGATGTTGATTATCTTTTAGATATTGTCCACCTGCTTGATTATTAGCAGAAACATTATACGTACTCACTTTGCCTTCTAAGACATAATTTTTTTCTTGACTTGACATTGATTGTAAAGGATGACTTGTCATATAACTTCCTAGAAAAACAGCTGATAAACATAAAACAGCTGAAAGTATCCAAAGAATTGGCTTTTTCCAATATCCTTTATAAGGATCTTCTTCCACTACTTCTTCTTGTGTTTGTCTCATTCCACAAGCTGGACAGACTTCTTCATTTTCAGTTAATGGTAACTGACAACGAATACAAACTTTTTTTATTGGTTTTAACTGTTTTCCACATTGAGGACAAAACAGCATATCATCTTCAACATATGTTCCACATTGACTACAATACATTCTTATCACTCCTAGTGACCTTATTCTACCACAGTCATAAAATAAAAAGAATGACTAAATTGTCATTCTCCAATTGATGTATACATTCCTTCACTATTTCCAATAAAATAATGTTGACTATAATCATCGTCATAAGCATAAAAAACAACATATTGACCGGCAACAAAATAATCTCTTGCATCATCGTAAATAGCATATTGCTCATCTCCTACATATGCATCCAATTGATCATCCAAGCTTTCTACATAAGCAATATCTTGTTGATTTGCTTCATCTCTTGCGAGTGCAAAACGATAAATATTATCAACTTCTTTAAGTTCTTTTTCCTCTTGTGTATCTAAATCAACATAATAGATTCCTTGATAAGTACGATAATATAATAAACCATTAGAAAAATAACAATCATCATAACTATCAACATCTTTTTTCAAAACATTTCCATTAAAATCAATTAATTGATTTTTATAATTTAAATTTTCATATAAAATACGTTGGTTTTGATCATCAATACTAAAATGATTTACATTCTCTTTGATCTTTTTATTAGCTACTTTATTCATTTGATCATCTATCGTTAAACAATATAAATTATCATTTTGAATATAGAAAATAGATTGATCAAGAACATAACAATCATAAGCATCATTTAATAAAGTCTTTTTATTATTTTGATGATCTGCAAAAATCAAATCTCCATATTGTAAATAGAAATAACCTCGATCATCTACATAAAGATGATCACAACTTCCATCTTCTAAAACTTCTTTATTTTCAAGTGTTGAATCATATTTAAGAAGTTGATCTCCTGTTGCTAGATATAGATGATTTTGATAAATATAAACTCCACCACTATTGTTTTGGAAATTATAATTATAATCACTGCGTGATGTATCTTGTTGAATGTTAAAGTCTGTTAATGAACTATTTCCACTATCATCAAAAGATGTCGTCTCACCTGTTTCTAAACTATCTCCTATGATTCCAATAATTGCTCCTGCAATCGGAATAATTAAATTAAAGGCAACAATAATTCCTATAATTATCTTAACAATTCGTTTATTTTTTCTTACATTTGGATGATTAAACGTTTTTTTATTTTTTTGAATGGGTACATACTTATTCAAATCTTTAAAAGGTTTTTTATAATCATATGCATTCTTTTTATAATCATAACTTTCAGAAACTGTATGATAATTATGACTTGCTTCACTATGTACACTTGTATCAGGGGTTACTTTTTTTATTGGCTCAGACTTACGATAAATTGTAGGACTTCCACAATTAGAACAATATTCTTGATAAGGATAAATAAGTTTTGAACATACTGGACACGTTGTTTTCCCAATTTGTTTATGTCCACATAAATGACATTCAATGCTATTTCCTATTTCTGCTCCACAATATTTACATTTCATATTCCCACTCCTTTTTTCAATCATAACATAAAAAAGACCGCTTGGGTCTTTTAAGATAATTTTTTATATAAATGATTGCCGATTGTTTGAATAATTTGTACAAAGATAATTAAGATGATACTTGTAACAACAAGATAAGGAATCTTATAAGCTTGATAGCCATAACGAATCGCTATATCTCCAAGTCCTCCTGCCCCTAAGGCACCACCCATTGCACTATAACCAATAATACTAATCATTGTAAGCGTAATTCCTGATAAAATAGCAGGAATTGATTCTTTTAAATAAATACGATAAATAATTTGAAAATCACTAGCTCCAAATGATTTAGCTGCTTCAATTAACCCAACATCAACACTTCTTAATGCACTTTCAATGACTCTAGCAACAAAAGGAATAGCTGAAATTGTAAGTGGCACAAGAGCTGCTGTCGTTCCAATCGCTTTACCAGCAATTAATCTTGTAAGTGGAATCACAATGACCATTAAAATAACAAATGGGAAACTTCTAAAAATATTAACAAGAATATCTAAAATTGTATAAACGACCTTATTTGGTTTTAATCCATCCGGTGCAGTGAGTGTTAAAATAATTGCTGGAACAAAACCTAAAATAACAGCAAAGAAAGTTGATCCAATGACCATATATAACGTTTCATACGTTGCTTTTAAAATAACATCACTCATACAATTTCCTCCCATGTAATTTTTTCTTGATCTAAATAATTTCCTACTGCTTGTAGATCTTTTTCATCAATATTGATAATAAGGCTTCCCATCATGGAACCTCTAAAGTTTTCAAGTTTTCCTTGGCAGATATCAAAGTTGATATCAAGTGTTCTAGCAAGTTGTGTAATCGTATGTGATTTGGAATTATTATTTGTAAAGAATAATTTAATATTTTTACCAGTTTGTGGCAGAATTTCAATATCATCGCCCACAAATTTTTGAATTTCTTGATTTGGTGCCACAAAAAGTTCTTCCGGTTTACCCACTGATAAAACACGTCCATCTTTAAGAAAAGCGACTTTATTACAGATTTGTTTAATAACTTCCATTTGATGTGTGACAACTACAATCGTAATATTCATCTCTTTGTTGATTTTTAATAATAGACTTAAGATATCTCTTGTAATTTGTGGATCTAATGCTGATGTAGCTTCATCACATAAAAGAATTTTGGGATTTAAAACAAGTGCTCGAGCAATCGCTACTCTTTGTTTTTGTCCTCCACTTAATTGACGAGGATAAGCTTGACTTTTTTCTTCTAATCCCACCAATTTCAAAAGTTTTTCAATTCTCTGTTTATTTTCTAAACTATGAGGATCTTGTTTCCAAAACTTTAATGGTAAAGCAATATTATCATAAACATTTAATCTATTTAAAAGATTAAAGTTTTGAAAGATCATACCCATTTCTTTTTGAATATTACTCATTTGTTTTTTATTTAAAGATGAAATTGCTTGTCCATCAACAATCACTTCTCCTTTTTGAAAATTCTCTAGACCATTGAAACAACGTAGCAATGTTGACTTACCTGCTCCACTTTGTCCAACGATTCCAAAAATATCTCCTTTTTCTATCTTAAAAGAAATATCTTTGAGCACTTCTAAAGAACCATAACTTTTATACAAATTTTTTATTTCAATCATAAACCTCTTCCTCTCAACCAAAGAAACATTTTCCAATGTGACAATATCCTTGGGGATTCTTTTCTAAATATTTTTGATGATACTCCTCTGCTTCATAGAAATTATCGAGTGGTTGTATCTCAACAACCACTTTTTCTTGATAATTTTTTTGAATTTCATTTGTTTTATTTTGAATAATTTCTAAGTCACTTTCATTTGTATAATAAATACCTGTACGATAAGAAATACCTTCATCTTCACCTTGTTTATTTAAAGAAGTAGGATCAATTATTTTATAATAATCATCCAATATTTGATTTAAACTTCGAAGACTTTCATCATATTCAATTTTTACCGTTTCAACATGTCCTGTTTTTTCTGCTTTAACATCTTCATATTTTGGATTTTCAGTATGCCCATTAGCATAACCTACTGTTGTTTTTATAATTCCATCAAATTGATCAAAATATTTTTGAACGCCCCAAAAGCATCCTCCAGCTAAATAAATAACACTCATTTTAAATCTCCTTATTTTGTAGGATCTGTAAAGACAGCTTGAACAGAACCTTTATATTTTTTGATATAATTTTTCACTTTTTTTGATTGTAATGCTTTCTTTAAAGCTTTTGCTTTAGCTGTATTTTCATTTCCTTCTTTAACTACTAAGTAATTGATATAAGGTTGTGCTTCTTCATCTGTAAAACTTTCTGTTAATAAAACGTTTGTGCTATCTCCTAAATTATGTTCTAATGCATAGTTACCATTAATAACTGCAACATCTACATCTGGTAAGTTGTTTGGTAAATTGGCTGCTTCTAATTCTTCAATTTTATAGTTATGTGGATTTGCTGTAATACTTGATGCTGTATAAAGTGTATCATCGTTTAATTCAATTAAGTTATTTTTAGCAAGTAAAGCAAGTGCTCTTGATTCATTTGAACCATCGTTTGGTACAGCAATTGTAGCTCCATCTTTTAAATCATCTAATGATTTTAAGTTTTCTGAATAGAGAGCCATTGCTTCATAATGAATACCGGCTACGGCTTTTAAATGTAATTTTCTTTCTTTATTTTGTTCTTTTAAATACGCTAATGTTTGGAAATAGTTAGCATCTAAATCTCCATCTTCTAATGAAGTATTAGGTGTTACATAATCTGTAAATTCAGTCACTTCTAATGTATAACCTTCTTTTTCTAACTCATCTTTAACGACATCATTTAAGATCTCCGCATGCGGTATAGCTGTTGCTCCTATTTTAATTGTTTTATCATCGTTTGATGATCCATTAGCACATCCTGCAATTGATAATGCGAATGCTGCTGATAATAATAATTTTAATCCCTTTTTCATTTTTCTTTTCCCCTTTTTCTTTTATTACAATACAACAAACAAAAAACTCGTCCTTTATACAAAGGACGAGTTACCTCGCGTTACCACCTTAATTTAAAATAACCTCACGATTATTTCCTCATCGAGTACCATCATACTCTATCACTTTAACGGGTGAATCCGTCATAGCCTAACCAACTTGGCTCGGTATGCAACTCCAAGGCCATTTTCATTTATCTTCCATGTTTCTTTTCCACCAACCAAGAACTCTCTAGGCATTTTCAATAAATTACTTTCCTTTTCAATGTCTTTTTGTATTGTTGCTATCATAGTATACCTCTATGAATTAGATGTCAATAGTTTTTATTCATTTTCATCTTTTTCTACATAATTTACATCAATAACATCGTCACTCCCATTACGGTAAGCTTGACCTGATTGATAAGCCGCTTTTTTCTCTGCTATTTCTTTTTCAATTCTTTCATTATATTCTTTCAATTGTTTTTCATATAAGTATCTTCTAATAAAAGAATAAATCACAAGAATAGCAATAATGATCCATGTAATAGGACTGAATAATAAATTTAATAATAAACTTAAAACTAAAATAACAACTGCAATAACTAAAATAATTTGATAAATTGGCATTTTTTTACTCCTATTTAGAAAAATTAAATAATTCCTTCACTTCTACTTTCAAACCATCCGCTAATTTTGAAATAGCTTTTAAAGAAATATTTCTCGTACCTCTTTCAACATCTGAAATATAATTTTTAGATAATCCTGAACGAAATGAAAGTTCTTCTTGAGAGATATGTGCTCTCACTCTTAATTCTTTAATTCGTAAACCAAATAAAATGTGAATATCTTTATTCATTTTGCATTTGCATTAATTGTGCTGCTTGTTCACTTAATTTTTTAAAACGATGATGCAATCCCGATTTACTAATCGTCAGACCTGTTTCATCTTGATAAGCATTACACAATTCATTTAATGTATAATCTGGATATTTTTTACGAATCAAAGCAACAGTTCTTGTTTTTTCGTCAAGCATATCAAGTCCCATAAACATCTCAATAATACTGATATCTTCTAATTGTTTATTAGAAGAAGCCATTGATTTGACCTCATTAGCAATATCACAGTTATTCCATCTGTTTACAGTATTTGACATACTTCGATCAATACGAGTACTTTCAAAGTTCATCACCGATTGGCTCGCACCAATGGCTCTTAAAAAGTCTCCTATCTTCTCTGCCGATTTTAAATATATAACATATTTGTTTCTTCTTTTTGTCATTTTGGCATTTAAATGAAAATAATTCATTAATTCTTGAATAAATAACGCATATTCTTCTTCATCAACAGATAACTCTAAATGATAATTCGATGTTTCTGGGTTATTGACAGATCCTCCAGATAAAAAGATACCCGCTAAAAATGCCCTTTTACAACATTCTTTTTGAATTATTTTTTTATCAGGAAGTGTATGGAAACCTAATCCATTCATTAAACCTAAATCATCTAAGATTTCTCTTGCTTTTGAGACTTTAAGAATATAGACATTATTTTTTTGTAATTTCATTTTTCTAGAAACAAGAAACTCTATATGAGGATGATACACTTCTTTTAACATTTTATGAACTTTAGATGCTATTTTTGCATTTTCTGTTCTTATTGTAAGTAATAAACCTTGATTTGATAAAGAAAGTGTTCCATTGACTTTAATAATTGCTGATAAAATAGCTTTTTGACAACAAATATCAAAATCATTAAAAACAACTTCCTCTTTAACTTGTCTAGCAAATGATACTTTCATTAATGAACAGCATCCCTATGTAGACGATGAACATGATACTTTTGACTATAGTGATCTGCAAAATAATTTGTTAAGCTCACTGAACGATGTTGTCCACCAGTACATCCAATACCAATGACAACATGCGTCTTTCCTTCTTTATCATATTCTTCTAATAAATAATCTAATAAATCTGTCATTTTTTGAATAAAGACTTGGGTTTCAGGTTTATCTATTACATAATCATAAACTTCTTTATCGTTTCCAGTAAGATTTCTAAGTTCCTCTATATAGAAAGGATTTGGTAAAAAACGCACATCAAAAAGTAAATCTGCATCTTTAGGTATACCATGTTTATATCCAAAGGATACAAAACTTATTCTAAATGGATCTATAGATTGATGATTAAATTGGTTTTCTAATAACTGTTGGAACTTATTTCCTTTTAGATTTGTTGTATCAATAACCATATTTGCTTCTTTAGAAATAGGTCTTGCTAATTTTCTTTCATATCCAATAGCTTCTACAAGTGTAGAGGCTTTATTAGAAATCAAAATAGGATGTGTTCTCCTTGTTTCTTTATATCTTTTTAAAATAATATTATCATCACAGTCCAAGAAAATAACCGACACATTTAGCCAATCTACATTATTTAAAAAACGAATGGCTTTTGGCGCATCAGCTAAACTTACTGCCATTGCTATTCTTTGATAATTCGTATTATCCTTTAAAAATTCTGAAAATGCTCCTAATAAAGCAATGGGATAATTATCAATACAACAATAAGCCATATTTTCAAAAGCGGCCATCGCTGTTGTTTTTCCAGCACCTGACATACCTGTAACAATGACAATCTCAATTTTATCCATAATACCTCTCCTTTCTATTTTTCGTATCTATTCTATCAAAATTCATCTATAAATAAAAGCCAGATGTAACCATCTGAACTTTTATTTTAATGAAGCAATGTATTGTCCAGCAATAGCACCATCATTTGTAGCCGTAACAACCTGTCTTAATTGTTTATTTCTTACATCTCCTGCTACAAAGATTCCTTTAACAGCTGTTTCCATATTTTCATTTGCATCTATATAACCTGCTGAATTGACAATTCCTAATGATTTTGCACATTGTGTCATAGGATCCAAACCAATAAATGGGAAAATACCATTGACCATTAATTCTTCTTTTTCACCTGTCTCACTATTTTCTAAAACAAGACCTTTTACTTTGTTATCTTCTTCTAAAATCTCAGCTGGTTTTCTTTTAAAATGAACTTCAATATTTTCACTTTTTAATAAACGATCTTGAATAATTTTATCAGCTCTAAAAACATCTCGTCTTACAATTAAATGTACTTTTTTACATAATGTTGCAAGATACATTGCTTCTTCAAGCGCTGAATTTCCACCACCGATAACAGCAACTTCTTGATTTTTAAAGAAAGGACCATCACAGACAGCACAATAAGAAATTCCACGTCCAACAAGTTCATTTTCTTTTTCAAGATTCATTTGTCTTTCTTTTGTACCTGTCGCAATTAAAACATATTTTGTTTGATATGTTTGTTTAGCAGTGACAACTTCTTTGTAATTTCCGTAATCTTTAATATCTAAAACTTCACCATATTCCATTTTTGCTCCAAAACTCAAGGCACTTTCATACATTGTAAAAGCAATTTCTGGGCCTGGTGTTGGTTTAAGTCCAGGATAGTTTTCAATTTGGGCAGTAACATTTAATTTACCACCTGGAGCTGCACTATCAAATATTAAAACATCTAATCCCGCACGACTCGCATATAAACAAGCACTTAACCCCGCAGGTCCAGCACCAATAATTATTAAATCTAACATTTTTCTTTCTCCTTTATATAATTTATAAATTCTTGATAATCATTAATTAACAAATCTGGATGTTCTTTTTCTATAAGAGCATATCCTTTAGGTGACCATTTCACTCCTACTGTTTTAATTCCCGCATTTTTACCCGCTTGAATATCAGTTACATTATCACCTACATAATAACCTTCTTGACAATTTAATTTTTTTAATGCACACAATATTCCTTCAGGATCAGGTTTTGAACGTTTCACATCATTTTCTCCAATGATGACATCAAAATATGGTGTTATATTAAATAAATCCAATCCTAATATAGCTGCTTCTTTATATTTTGTTGTAACTACAGCTAGAGGAAAGTCTTGTGCTTTTAAATATTTTAACATTTCTTCAACATATGGATAAATTGTGACATAATCTTCATGATGTGCATGATTATATTCTCGATAATATTGAATTAATTCATCCACTTGATCTTCTTCTACATATCGACTAAAGGTATTTTTTAAAGAAGGCCCTAGAAATGAAAGCAGTTCTTCTTCACTTAAAGTATAACCTGGTTTATATTTTTTAAATGTGTGTATAAATGATTTTTTTATTAATAAATCTGTATTTAAGAGTGTTCCATCTAAATCAAAAATAATTGCTTTTTTCATACTTTTCTCCTTAATGTAAATTATTATATCTATTTTACAAAAAAAAGATAGTCTTATGCACTATCTTTCCTCCAATACATCTTGTCCTTTAAAATGACAATAAATAAATCCTATTAAACCAACAATAACAAATACAATAGAAACAAGTTGTGCTGTTTTTAATCCAAAAACATATAAACTATCTGTTCTAAATGCTTCTATGAAAAAACGAATAACTCCATACCAAATAAAATAAGTAAAAAACTGAATTCCTTGTTTTTGTTGGTACTTTCTAATAATAAAGAAAATAATTAAAAAACCAATCACACATCCTAAGGATTCATATAAAAATGTAGGTTGATAATATTGACCATGAATATACATTTTATCAATGATAAACTGTGGTAAATGAAGTGCTTTTAAGAAACTTAAATCAACTGCACTTCCATAAGCTTCTTGATTAAAGAAGTTTCCCCATCTCCCACATGCTTGGGCAATAAGGACACCTGGCATGATGGCATCCCCCGCAACAAGAAATGAAATATTTCTTTTTTTAAAGAAGAAATAACTATAAATAAGTCCTGTGATAACTCCTCCTTGAATAGCAAGTCCTCCATGATTGATCATAATGATTTCCATCGGATTATTGGCATACAATTCATTCCACATAAAAATCACATACCAAATTCTAGCACCAATGATTCCTACAAATAATAAACCAAAAACATAATCAGAAAGTATTTCTTTTGAATAATCTAATTTTTTAAAATGATATTGCCCTAAAAAATAAGCAATTGCTGCACCTGTCAATATACAAACTGCATACCATTGTATAGAAAGTGGTCCAATTTCTATAAAGGTATTAAAACTTGGGAAAAATCTCATTGTTCTTGTTTATTATGATCAATATTTTTAAGAATACGTTCAACAAATTCTTTACTTGAATCAATACCTACGTCACGTAAACGCATATTCATAACTGCCGCTTCAATAATAACCGACATACTACGACCACTTGATACAGGAACAACTATTTTAGGAATTTTAATTCCTAAAACATCTTCTGAAATATCATTTTCTTCAACCCCTACACGTGTATATTCACGTGATGGTACCCAACGTTCTAGCTGAATCACCAAATCAACATCATTTCTATCTAAAATAGCAGAAATACCAAACATCTTAGAAACATCAATAACCCCAATTCCTCTAATTTCTAATAAATTAGCAAGAACAGCAGGTGCTTTACCAACGATTTTTTGTCCTATACGATAAAGTTCTACAGCATCATCAGCAACTAATAAATGGCCTCTTTTAACAAGTTCTAAAGCAATTTCTGATTTACCGATTCCACTATCCCCTTTAATAATGACACCTTTACCATGAATATTTAGAAAAACACCATGCATTAATGTTTCTCTTGCAAGTTTTTCTTCTAAGGTATTCATAAGTTCACTTGATACAACACCTGTAATCATTTCTGTTTGAAAAATTGGAAAGTTTCTTTCATCAGCAATATTTTTTAATACTTCAGGACAAGGATGTCCTTTACAAATTACAATACAAGGTACTTCTTCATTAATTAAACACGGAAAGATTTCTTTTTGTCTTTCTTCTGTCATCTCAGCAATAAAAGCCATTTCTTTATCACCAAAGACAATAATTCTTCTAAAGTCACTATGTTTGAAGAATCCTGCTAATTCAAAACCTGGTCGATTGATTTCACCAGTTAAAATAACTCTTTTTAAAGATTCTTCATTTCCTGTAACTTGTTGATAATTTTTATTATTCCCTAATAATTTTTCTACTGTAATTGATTTCATCTTTTTTCTCCTTAAAGCATTGATTTCAAGAACTGACCTGTATAACTTTTTTCACACTTTGCTACTTTTTCTGGAGTACCTGTAACAACAATTGTTCCTCCTCCAGCTCCACCTTCAGGTCCTAAATCAATGATATGATCTGCTACTTTAATAACATCTAAATTATGTTCAATAACAATAATTGTATCTCCTTGATCAACAATACGTTGTAAAACATCGATAAGTCTTGCAACATCATGACTGTGTAATCCAGTTGTTGGTTCATCAAGAATATAAACAGTTTTCCCTGTTGACTTCTTTTGTAATTCACTTGCAAGTTTAACTCTTTGAGCTTCTCCACCAGAAAGAGTTGTTGCACTTTGACCAAGTTTAATATAACCAAGACCAACATCATAAAGTGTTTGGATCTTATTTCTAATTTTTGGTAAATTATCAAAGAAATCTACCGCTTCTTCTACTGTCATTTCTAAAACATCATAAATATTTTTATCTTTATAAGTCACTTGTAAAGTTTCTTCATTATATCGTTTACCTTCACATTGTTCGCAAGGAACGTAGACATCTGGTAAAAAGTGCATTGAAATTTTCTTTAGTCCATCACCTTGACACGCTTCACAACGACCACCTTTAACGTTAAATGAGAATCTTCCTTTATCATAACCTCTCATTTTCGCTTCATTTGTTTGTGCAAATAAATCGCGAATATCATCGAAGACACCTGTATAAGTTACTGGATTTGAACGTGGTGTTCTTCCAATTGGATCTTGTGAAACTTCTATGACTTTATCAATATTTTCAATTCCTAAGATTTCTTTATGTAAACCTGGTCTCTCTTTTGATTGATAAACATATCTCATTAATGATTTTCCTAAAATATCATTCACTAATGTTGATTTACCACTTCCTGATACTCCTGTAACGACATTGAATTTACCAAGAGGAAATTTAACATTAATATTCTTTAAATTGTGTTCCTTAGCCCCTTTAACTTCAATAAATAAGCCATTCCCTTTACGTCGTTTTTGAGGGACTTCAATCTTTCTATTTCCAGATAAATATTGTCCTGTAATAGAATCTTTACAATTCATAACTTCTTCTGGTGTTCCTGCACAAATGACTTGTCCACCATGAACGCCAGCTCCTGGACCAATATCAACAATAAAATCTGAAGCTTTCATTGTATCTTCATCATGTTCAACAACGAGAACGCTATTTCCTAAATCTCTAATATCTTGTAAAGATTTAATAAGCTTTTCATTATCTCTTTGATGTAAACCAATAGATGGTTCATCTAAAACATATAACACTCCCGTAAGACGTGTTCCAATTTGAGTTGCTAGACGGATACGTTGAGCTTCTCCACCAGATAATCCTCCTGCACGTCTAGCAAGTGTTAAGTAACCAAGACCAACATTATTTAAGAATGTAAGACGATCATTGATTTCTTTAACAACTAATCGAGCAATATTCATTTCATAGTCTGTTAATTTTATATTTTGAATAAAATGTAAAGCATCCTCAATTGATTGTTCTGTAAATTCAGCAATATTTAAACCACCGACTCTTACAGAAAGAACTTGATCATTAAGTCTTCTTCCCTTACATGTAGGACAAGTATGTTCTGACATAAAGGATGCATACCATTCTTTTGACCATTTTGAAGTTGTTTCTTCATATCTTCTTGCAATTAATGTTCTCACACCTTCAATAAATTTTGTTGTACGTGAGACATTTCCACTATCTGATACGATTTCATAACTAATAGGTTCTCTCGAACCATCAAGAATATAACTTAATTCTTGTTTTGTAAAATCTTTTAATGGTTTATCTAAATCTATTTTATATTTCTTACAAAGAACTAAAAATCTTTGCCATTCAATACGATTTGTTCCGACTGCTGTTTTAAAATAACGAAGTCCACCTTCATTAATTGATTTACTCCAATCTGGAATCAATAAATCAACATCCACTTCATTTTTAATCCCTAATCCACGACAATCCGGACAAGCTCCTAATGGATTATTAAATGAAAATAAACGTGGTTCTAATTTAGGAACAGAAAAACCACAAATTGGACAAGCAAGATGTTCACTAAAAAGTTCTTCTGTTTTTGTTGTTAAGTTTTGAACAATGACTTCTCCACCCGTTAGTTTCAAACCGACTTCTAAAGAATCTACTAAACGACTACGATAACCTTCTTTTTTGATAATACGATCAATAACGACATCAATATCATGTTTTTTATTTTTATCAAGTTCGATTTCTTCATCCAACATGTAATTTTGTCCATCAACAACCACACGTAAATAACCATCTTTTAATAAGTCCGCAAAATAATCTTTAAAAGTTCCTTTCTTTCTTTTAACAACTCTTGCGACAACCATTAAACGATCGCCATCAGCGTATTGATCAATCGTATCTGCCATTTGTTTAATTGTTTGACTTTCAATAACAACATCATGTTTAGGACAATAAGCTTTTCCTACACGTGCATATAACAATCTTAAATAATCATAGATTTCTGTAACTGTTCCTACAGTTGAGCGTGGATTGTTAGAAGTTGTTTTTTGATCAATTGCAATAGCAGGTGATAAACCTTCAATCGCATCAACATCTGGTTTTTCCATATTGCCTAAAAACTGTCTTGCATAAGCACTTAGTGATTCTACATATCTTCTTTGTCCTTCAGCATAAATTGTATCAAAAGCTAAAGATGTTTTCCCTGAACCAGAAAGACCTGTCATAATAACAAGTTTATTTTTAGGAATATCGATATTAATGTTTTTTAAATTATTTTCTCTTGCTCCTCGAATAATTAATTTATTTTCCATCTTTTCTTCCTTTCAATAATTGAATAACACTTTCTTTGTCATGCCCTCTCATTTGTAAATCATAGGCCCAATCAAGTAATTCTTTAAAATCTTGATTAGGTTTAAATCCTAATTCTATTAAGAGTTTACCATCCACAAAAGGTTTTAATGCATGATTTCCACATCTTGAAACCTTTTCTTCAACATAAGTATCTAATGTTGAAATTGTTTCTGGACGATTTGCAAGTCGTCCTAACTTATCACATTTCGACATACATACTAAATCGTTTAAAGGAAAAATTCCTTCTATTCCTTTTAATAATTTATAGTAACTATAATCTTTGCTTTGATTTCTTACCATATTCATCAAATGCATATGATAATAGATCATTGTACGAATATATTTTTTCATTTTTTTATTTGTAAAAAAATGACTAAAATATTGATTAAAAACTTTTACACCACTTTCATTATGCCCTGGTGCTTTTCCTTCAGGAGTTGTTACTAATGGTTTTCCTATATCATGAAGTAAAGCACTCCACATGAAAGCAAGTGGCCAACTTGTTTTATCTTTACATAAAGCAGCTAAGTCAACAACTAATAAAGTATGATTCATCACATTTCCTTCAGGATGAAAATCTAATCTTTGTGGACATGTTGCTAATGTTTCTAAAGGACGAATAAGAGCATTGAGTTCTAATAAGAATTTTAAACCCATTGATGGATGTGAAGACATCAATAACTTATTATATTCTTGTTGAATTCGTTCTAAAGATAAATATTGTAAAACTCCTTCATTGACCATTTTTTGACAAATCTCTTTTGTTTTTAAATCCACTTGAAATTCAAAACGAGCCATAAATTGAGCTAATCTTAATACTCTTAAAGGATCTTCATAAAATGTTTTTTCATCAACCATTTTTAAACATTTATTTTTAATATCTTCTTGTCCTTGATAATAATCTATCAGCTTTTCATTTTGATAATCATACATCATTGCATTAATTGTAAAATCTCTTCTACGACATGCTATTTTCATATCTAAATTTTTATGAACTTCTACCTCAAATTCTCGATGTGTTTGTCCTTTTTTTCTTTCAATACGAGGTAAAGCAAAATCAAAGTTTGGTAAACAATCCAATTTTAAAATACCAAAACTTTTACCTACCTCGTTTACTTTTCCATATTGAGATAAAATATAAATAATCTCATCTATTTCTAGATCATAGATTTCTACATCTACATCATGGTAATCCACCTTTTGATACATCACCATATCTCTAACAATACCACCTACAAGATAAACTCGACCCTTTTTAGATAAAGAATCTAAAACACTTTTTTCTAAATGATTAAACTCAAACTTCACCTTGCAACTCCAACATCATATCTCTAAGTTCCATTGCTCTTTCAAAATCAAGTGCTTTTGCTGCTTCTTTCATTTGTTTTTCAAGTTCTTTAATAAGTGTTTCTTTATCTTTCTTCTTCGCTTTCTTACCTTTTTTAACAAGAGAAATGGCTTCATCCACATTTTCTTGTCCATGGATAGCTTCTCTAATTTCCTTTTTGATTGTTTGAGGAATAATACCATGTTCCTTATTATATTTTTCTTGTATTTCACGACGTCTTGCTGTTTCATCAATGGCCTTTTGCATAGAATCAGTAATTTTATCACCATACATAATAACTTTACCATGACTATTTCTAGCAGCACGTCCAATAGTTTGAATCAATGATCTTTCCGATCTTAAAAAACCTTCCTTATCAGCATCTAAAATACAAACAAGAGAAACTTCTGGTAAGTCTAATCCTTCTCTTAACAAGTTGATACCCACTAAAACATCATATTTTCCAAGACGTAGATCTCTTAAAATTTCTGTTCTTTCTAATGTTTTAGTATCACTATGCAAATAAGCAACTTTTAACCCAAGTTCTACAAGATAAGCACTGAGGTCTTCTGCCATTCTTTTAGTAAGTGTGGTAATCAATACACGTTCATTTTTTTCAATACGTTGATGAATTTCATCAATAATATCATCTACTTGACCATCAATAGGTCTTACTTCTATGATTGGATCTAATAGCCCTGTTGGTCTAATAATTTGTTCAACAACTTGATGATGAACCTTATCTAGTTCATAATCACCTGGCGTTGCAGAAACAAAGATAGCTTGATGAATCAAATCTTCAAACTCTTCAAAAACAAGTGGTCTATTATCCAAAGCACTTGGAAGTCTAAAACCATATTCTACTAATGTTTCTTTACGAGAACGATCCCCATTATACATTCCTCTAATTTGTGGAAGCATAACATGACTTTCATCTACGACAAGTAAAAAATCTTTAGGAAAATAATCAATCAATGTATAAGGTCTTTGACCTGCTTTTCGTCCATCGATATGTCGTGAATAATTTTCAATTCCTGGACACATTCCCACTTCTCTTAACATTTCCACGTCATGTCTCGTTCTTTGATCAAGACGTTCATACTCTAATAGCTTTGTTTCATCTTTAAAATACTGTAATCGTTCTTCTAATTCCTTAGAAATCGTATCACAAGCTTTTAACATTTGTTCCTTTTTCGTTACATATCCATAAGCAGGATAAATAGTATACGTATTATAAGAACCTAAAATATGTCCTGTAAGGGGATCTACTTCACAAATACGTTCTACTGTATCTCCAAATAATTCAATACGAATCAAATAACTTTCACTATGTCCTGGAACAATTTCAATAACATCACCACGAACCCTAAAAGTTCCTTTAGTTTGTTCAATATCATTTCTTTGATATTGACGATCGACTAAAAATGTCAATAATTCTCTACGATCAATATCTTGATCAACACGTAATGAGAAAATCATTTCTTTATACTGTTCAGGATTTCCAAGTCCATAAATAGAAGCAACTGAAGCAACAACAATGACATCTTCTCTTTCAATAAGTGAATTCATTGCTGCTGAACGCAACATTTCAATTTCATAATTTGTTTTTGCATTTTTATCAATATAGAGATCTCTACCTGGAATATAAGCTTCTGGTTGATAAAAATCGAAGTTTGAAATAAAGTACTCTACTCTATTTTCAGGAAAAAATTCTTTTAACTCTGAATATAATTGTCCTGCTAATGTTTTATTATGTGCTAAAACCAACGCTGGTTTATTATATTCTTTGATAACATTAGCAACAGTAAATGTTTTTCCTGTTCCAGTTCCCCCAAGTAAGACTTGTTCCTTTTTACCTGCTTTTAAACCATCTACAAGTTCTTGAATAGCTTGAACTTGATCTCCCATTGGTTGAAAAGGAGAAACGAGTTTAAACTGAGACATAGTTTCACCACCTTATTTTATGATTTTCATTAACTGATCATACTGTTTATCATTTTCATGATTATTGATATAAATCATCATTCTTGCAACCAGCATTTGTTTATCACTTTGACTATACTCTCCATCTACATTTAAATGATTATCTGTTTCAAATTGTTGTAATGCTGCTTGTGTATTAACTGAAAAATAACCATCTTCTCGATCAACAGAATATCCTAAAATATTGAGCATCTTTTGCATAGATTTAATACGTGTATTTACACAATCAACTTTTAAGGTTTCTTTTACATCTTTTGTTGTAATTCCTGATAATGAAACATTATCAACTTCTTCATCAGGTGTTAGACCCTTTCCATTAATACATGTCCCATTAGGAATCATCCATTTAGCATACGTATACTTTAAAACTGATCCATCAGAAAGCGTTTTTTGAGTTTGTGCACTCCCTTTTCCATAAGTTGTTTTTCCAATAAGTTGATATCCTTTTTCACTTTGTAAAGCTCCTGCTGTTAATTCAGAAGCACTTGCTGTATTTTCATTTACAAGAATATAACCATTTTCAAATTCATATTTTTTATCTGATTCTGCATAATATTTTTTTGCTGCACTATTTTTTTCTTTCATTTGATAAATTACTTCATCTGAAGTAAAGAATAAATCTAAAATATCTGTAGCAGCTGTTAAATAGCCTCCACCATTATCTCTTAAATCAATAACTAATGTTTGAATATTTTTCTTTTTAAACATTTCTAAGGCTGTTTCTACTTGCTTAGCAGTATCTGTTCCAAAAGTTGATAATTCAATATATCCAAAAGATACATTTCCTTGTTTTCTTATTTCATAAAAAGCAGAAGTATCTAATGCGCCTCTTGTAACTGTCACATCACTTGTTTTTTGATTACTTAAAATCGTTAATGTAACTTCTGTTCCATCTTCACCTCGCACATAGTCTCTTACTTGATCAGTACTTGCTTGTGCTAATTCATTTCCATCCGCTTTTGTGATAATATCGCCAACTTTTAAGCCTGCTTTACTTGCTGGTGAATCACTATATACTTTAGTAATCATGGCCCCTTGTTCTACCATAGAAAAACCTACACCGATGCCTTGATAATTTCCAGCAACTGTTTGATTAAATTCAACAGCTTCTTTGCTTGTTAGATAACTTGAATGAGGATCATTTAATCCTGCAACCATTCCTTCAATAGCAGAGGTATTTAAATTTACATCTTGATCATTCGTATTTACCCAATACTTATCTAAAGTATCATAAACTTCATTAATAATACTGCTATCATTTTTACTTTTAACAATAACATTCTTTTTTGAAACATAGCCTGCAAAATACCCAATTGCAAGACAGACAATAATCAAAATAACAATTAAAACTTCTTTGATTGGTCTTTGTTTTGTTTCTTGTTTTACTTCTTTTTTTGGCGGTCTAATAAAATCATCCATCATTTTCACCTCACCATAACATATTATCATATTTTAAAGTGCATTAATATCATTTATCAAAACCTATTTATTAGTTTCTTTTTTAGACACATTATATCGTTTTTTTATTCATAAGTCACGCTTTTTGCATAGCTCATTTATTTTTTTGGCGTATTTTTTGAGTAATTGTCTTCATATATGAATGAAATGGTTTCACCTTTTCTTGATGACCACCAACATATTCTTTAAAACATTCTGCAAAATATTCTTTTTTTGTCTTTTGATTAAATAATGTTCTATATTTCTTATATAACTTTGTAAACTGTTTAGAAGAACTAAATTGATGTTTTTCATCAAAATAATGACCTAATTCATGAATAATTACTCCTTCACTTGTCACATTATCAAGATGTGGATGAACTAAACGAATCGTTTTAGGAGGAATCATTTCCCCTGAAATAATCAAATCATTCTTTTTAATACTGTAGTTATAAAGTTCTATCTTCCCGCCAGTATTAAAAAATATTTCTAAAAACTGTTGATCAAAATGATAATGGTATCCTCCTTGGAGTTCTTCTTTAATATAGCTATCACCAAATTCATTAGTTTCTAACCAACTATCTTTAAATTCTTTTTCTACATAAACATGTTTTTGGATTTCTATCATTGATGTTTTAGAGGAACACCCTGTAAGAAGTAATAATAAAATACATAATATTTTTTTCATTTCTAACTCCTTTTATTAAACTATAAATAAAAAAGGTATTTCTACCTTTTATAATAATTGATAAATCATAATCATGAATGGCATTGTAATAATACTAAAAATAACCCCCATTACATTCATAATACTTGCATACCCTGGATGTTTATTATAGAGTTGTGCAAATTGTGTAATTGTTGCCGCTGGTGGTGCAGATGCAGCTAAAATTGTAATCAACAAAATTTTGTCAGCATCAACTGTTAAACGAGACATACCTGTAAATTTAAAAATAAGAATCATAATTAATGGAAAGACAACTAATCTAAATAAAGAAATTAAATATGTTCTCTTTTCTACAAAAATACTCCTTAAATCCATTTCTCCAATAAGCATTCCAATAACAATCATCGCTAATGGTCCCATCATACTTCCTACTTTAGAAAAAGTATCAACAAGTAAAGATGGTAATTGTAATTGGAACATAAAAAGACAAATTCCAATAATGATAGCAATAATATTAATATTTAATAGAATCTTTTTTATATCAAATGATGGTTCATTACAAACAAGACTTTTAGCATGTGTCCATAATAAAATAGTTTGTATAACCATATAACCACTTGAATAAATGACCCATTCATTTCCTAAAATGGCTCCTACTAAAGGAATAATTAAATTACCAGAATTTGAATAAATAAGTGTTGCTTTTTCAATAGGTGTAAAACCAAAAATTTTTCCTAATAAATTAGCAAGTGGAATAAAAATGATATGTACTAAAATAGCCCCTAAAAAAGATATTCCTAAACCAATCAACTTATCTGATGTAAAATCAATCATAAAAGAATTGATAATGGCACAAGGGCATGCAACATATAAAAGTAAAATAGATAATACTTTACTATTTTCCGCTGTTAAAACTCGACCTCTTACAAGCAAAAAGCCAAAAAAGATCATAATAAATAATTGACATATTTGTTGAATTAACAAAATACTTAATTCCATTATATTCACCTCAAGGGATAGTTTATACTAATTATTTTAAATATGTAAAAGCTTTCATTATTTGAAAATAAAAAACCACTTAAGGAAAAATTCTTAAAACATAAAAAAAAAGAAGGAACTGGCAACGAGCTATTTTCGCACAATGTACTATCTTCGCCG
>NZ_JAJDKB010000035.1:0-31267 GCF_020589955.1 Faecalibacillus sp. TM498 | reverse complement strand
ACCTAATATTCTTATAAAATCTGCTTTCTGAAAGAGTAAATTCTACTTTTATTTTTCATTTTTTTAAAGTGGAATTTAACTTTTCACTTTAGCGAAAGAAATATCTACTTAAAGTTATATTGTTATTATTCCAAATTATAGTAATTTTGATATTCTTCAATAACAATTTTCAATTTATTAATATCTTTTTGGTCTTTTAACGAATGAATTTTTCTGTGGCAATTAGGACATAGAGCAACTGCATTGTTTATTGAATCATCACCACCTTCATTTAAAGGTATTACGTGATGCTCTTCTAAATAAGGGACACCGTTTTCCATAATAAATGGCGCTGGTTTATTACATAAATCACACTTTCCTTTTGCTCTTAATTTAACAAAACTACAAACTTTTTGATCTCTGTAATAAAAATTTATATTTGTATTTTTCTTGCATTTTTTATTTATATCCTTTGTTTTTTTATACAATTCTTTTAATGATTGATTTTTCCATTTATTAGTTAATACATCAATAGACTTGTTATATTCATCTGCGATTTCTACATCTGAATTTTTTCGCAACTCAAAACAAAAATCATTTCCTCCTAATTCATTTTTCTTTTTTTTAATTAAAATAGATGTATAACACGGAATAATCGAATATTTAACAATTAAATCATAATATTTTTTATCATTACAATAAATAAAATACCTTGATTTTGTTGTTGTCTTTATATAAGGAGAAAAATATAGTTGCTCATCTAAACTATCTAGCCAATTAATTCTAGCTTCATAACCTTTTTTACTTACTTCTTTAAGTGGATTGCTATGATTTTTCTTATAGTAATGTAATTCATTATTGAAATATTCATCTTTAAACTCTTTTAAATATTTTTTTATATTACTTTTCAAAAAATAAAATCTATCTGTTGAATTAAATTCTAATTTATTAATACCTGTTTCTGTAGTTTGATTTGGTTCAAAAAAATCTTTTTCCTTTTTAGTTAGATATATTTTTCCTGGATCACCGTGACTACTTAAATGTATTGCCGCAAGCGACATATACATAGGGCATTTATCTAAAATTATTTTTTTACTTCTCATGACATATCCTCCCATTCCTTATTTACTAATAATTATTATCCCAAAAATTATACTTTTTATCAATTATCGCTTTTCCATATATAATTATAGAAAATAACAATTAGAAAGCAGGGGATTTTTCATATTCCTCAAATCAAATACATAATGATGTATAACTATCAAAAATAAAACTTTAATAAAAATTGTTATAAAAGATTTTAACTGTTATCAAAAAATCTTGTGCTATAATATTAAAAAATGCACTTTACATGTCAAAAAATCAGAGGTAATATTATGGTTTCAAAACAACGATCTTACAATATGTCTAGAATTAAAAGTAAAGATACTTCTATCGAACTTAAAGTAAGAAAGTATCTTTATCATAAAGGGTATAGATATCAAAAAAATGTTGAAACATTACCTGGAACACCGGACATATACATATCAAAATATAATGTTGCTATTTTTATTAACGGTTGTTTTTGGCATCATCATTATAATTGTAAATATGCCTATATTCCTAAAACAAATCAAGAATTTTGGATTAATAAATTTAATAAAAATATGCAAAATGATATCAAACACTACAAACAATTAGAACAAATGGATATTAAAGTTATTGTAATTTGGGAATGTGAATTAAAAGAATGTTTTGATTATCGTATGGAAAGTTTATTAGAAGAAATAAAAAATGATGAATAGTAATTTAACTACCAAAAAACCTGCACGAGATGCAGGTTTTTCTTATTATTATATATTATTTAAATAATTTAGAGAAATAGTTTTTAACAACGTGATTTTTAATTCTTGATAATGTTGTGTTGCTTGAATCGAATCTGTCTTTTTTAGCCCAACCTGGTTGAGAATCTGCTTGATTAGTTGTTAAATATGAATAGTAATTTACACACATGATTTTGTTCCTCCTTAGTATTTTATATCCCTTTTGTTACTTATATTATATGTAAGAAAGTTTAAAAATTATATGTGTTGAGGTTATGAGAATATTGCATACATTTGTGCATTATGCACAATGGTGAATATAGTTTTAAACTATATCTAAGTAGATATTATTTGTATTATTCAAACTATGTTTTGATTGATAAAATAAAGACATAGTTTGAAAGGAATGAATAATATGAGTCAATTAAATAGATATGAATTTGTAGGAAGTTTTTTACGTCCTGAAAGATTAAAAGAAGCTAGAAAAAATTATGAATTAAATAATATAACTAAAGAAGAACTTACTAAAGTAGAAGATGAATGTATTGTAGGACTTGTAAATAAACTTAAAGAGTTAGGTTATCATACTATCACAGATGGTGAATTTAGACGTTCTACTTGGCATTTAGACTTTATGTGGGGATTTGAAGGGGTTGAACATAAAAAGACTGTAGATGGAAATCAAACGTTTGATGGTGAAGCAGCTATGATTGATGATACTTATATGACAGGAAAGATTTCTTGTAAAGATCATCCTTTTGTAGAACATTTTAAATTTGTTAAAGCATTAGAAGATGAAAATACTGTAGCTAAACAAACAATTCCTTCACCTGGTCAATTCTATGCTTTCTTTACAGGAGCTGATTTATTAGATAAAACATTAGGTTTCTATGGTAGTGAAGAAGCTTTTGGGGACGATGTTGTTAAAGCATACAATGAATTTGTTCAAGAAATTTATCACGCTGGCTGCCGTCAATTACAATTTGATGATTGTGTATGGGGTGGTATGGTTAATCCTGAACTTGCTGTAAGTTTAACAGGAAGAAAAGGAGAAGAATTAGAAAGATATAAACAACTTTTATTAGATTTAAATAATAAAGTTGTTGCTAGTGCACCTGTAGATTTAACAATTAATACTCATGTATGTAGAGGAAATTATCATTCTACTTACTTTAGTTCAGGAGCTTATGATGGTGTAGCTGATTTACTCTTTGGTGAAGAAAATGTAGATGCTTATTTCTTAGAATATGATGATCATCGTTCTGGTGGTTTTGCTCCATTAAAGAAAGTATCAGGAGATAAGAAAGTTGTTTTAGGTCTTATTACTACAAAGAAACCTGATTTAGAAGATAAAGAACTTGTTAAAAGAAGAATCTATGAAGCAACTAAATATATTCCTTTAGAACGTTTATATTTAAGTCCTCAATGTGGTTTTGCTTCATGTGAGATTGGTAATAAATTAACAGAAGAACAACAATGGGCTAAACTTAAACTTGTTAAAGAAATTGCTGAAGAAGTATGGGGATAATCCTCATATTTCTTTTTTATTACATTGACTTTATATCATACAATACAACCATATAGAAGGATTACCCCTATGATTATTATTGCAGCCTATGCGCTAATGTTTAAGCACTTGATTAAATCAGGTGCTTTTTAATTGATTTATATTTTTTCTAATAAAAAGGACTCTGATATTCAAGGTCCTACAACTAATTTTTATTCTGCTCATATTTAAACTCTCCGCAGCAGAGAAACCAAGAGTTGTACCTGATTTTTATAATTTGTACATATTCTAATGTCAAATTATGTATTTATAATAAGTTATCTTTCTTGAACCGTCAATATTGTAAATAAATAATCTTTAACAGTTCTTATAAAAAGAAAAGGAGAATAACATTGATAATATCAGTGTTTTCTCCTTTTTTTGTTTTGTAATAAATATGCGTACACTATTTTACAATATGCATATGAGGGTAAGGTATTTCAATACCTTCCTTTTTAAATTCAGTGACTAAATCTTTACGAATATCTGCCAGCATTTGGAAACCTTGTACATTATCTTCACTAGTGATTGTTGCTCTTAGTTGGATAGAACTATCTTTTAAATCAGAAACAATCACAGGGACTAATGGATCCTTTTTATCTTTTCTTCCATCAATGAATAAAGGATGTTTTACAACAAGATCTTGAATCACTTTGATTGCTTGATCTATATCACTTTCATAAGAAATATCGATATAAAGATAATTTGCTTTAACATGTTCAATTTGTGAAATATTTTCAATAATTGCTTTATTCATAATATCATTAGGAACAATCATTTGTGTCTTTTCTAATGTTTCAATAACACTATGTCTAAGTGAAATATCAATAACAGTTCCTCTAACATTATGTCCTGTAACAACAATAAAATCACCAATCTTATAAGGCTTATAAGCCATAATCATGGCACCATTAATAAGATTACCTGCAGCTTCTTGACTGGCAAGTCCAATAACTACGGCAACGATTCCTCCAGATGCAAGTAGGGCAGTCGCAAATGATTTTAAAAACTTCACTTCACTACATACAATTGCTAAAAAGATTGTAATGAGAATAATCTTTTTAATTCTTTTTTGTAAAACATAATTATCAGGCCATTTCTTTTTAATAAACTTATTTAATAATTTATTGATTGCAATTAAAACAATCCCTGCAATAACAATTGAAATAATGCCATTAATAACCCCATTTACAAACAAATTATCAATTTGTTCAAATATTTTTTCCATTCAAATTACCTCTTTTTATAATACTTTGAAAGAACATACAACAAAACTGATTGCATTGCTCCTACAATAGAAACCATTAAACATCCATAACAAATCCAATATAAAATACTATTTCCTGTATTAATTGCATTTAATATAAAGAAAACAATAAACGCAATTAATGCTACATTCCTTGTATACTTAAAAAAACGATAAAATCTTTGTGCTAATATTTCATTTGTATTCATCTTATTTACCGATGCAAAAGCGTTTAAATAATTCATCTAATAAATCCTCTTTTGCTTGTTCTCCTAATATTTCTTTTAAACAAGACCAACTATCATAAAGATCTTCTACAATAAGATCTGATGGTATAGACATCTTCATCGCATCGATTGCTATTTGTAAAGAAGAAGCTGCTTTTTCTAATAATTGTGTTTGTCTAGCATTAGTAAGATAATATTCTTCTTGATTACTTATAAGTCCTAAATTAAATTTCTTTTTAATTTCTTTAGTAAGCGCTAAAATATCTTGTTCTTTAGCTGATATTTCAATTCCTTCTAAATCAACTTTCTTACCTAAATCTGCTTTATTAATAATAATAATACGATTTGTATCTTCTGTAAGTTCAAGTAACTTTTGATCTTCTTGATCAAGTTCTTTACTTCCATCAATAACTAATAAAACAAGATCTGCTTTTTTAATCATTTCTTTTGATTTTTCAACCCCAAGACTTTCTACAATATTATCTGTTTCTCTAATTCCTGCTGTATCGATCATATTTAATAAAATACCATCTACTGTTACTGATCCTTCAACGACATCTCTTGTTGTTCCAGCAATATTTGTGACAATCGCTTTTTCTTCTTTTAACATCGCATTTAGTAAACTAGATTTACCAACATTGGGTTTACCAATGATAGCTGTTTGAATTCCCTCTTTTAATAATTTAATATTTTTAGAATCTTCAATGATTTTATTCATCTTTTCAATTAAAGAAGTAGACATTGGTAAAAGCTTATCTGCTGTTAATTCTTCTACATCTTCATATTCAGGATAATCAATATTGACCTCTATTTGCGTAATAATTTGAATTAAATCTTCTTTTAAATCTTTAATAAAATGACTAATACTTCCTTGAATTCCTTTTAAAGCAAGAGAAGAAGCATAACTATTTTTAGCCGTAATAATATCACTAATAGCTTCTGCTTGTGATAAATCAATACGTCCATTTAAAAAAGCACGTTTACTGAATTCACCACGTTCTGCCAGTCTTGCTCCATGATGTAAACAAAGATCAACTACTTTATTTGTAATATAAACACCACCATGGCAATTGATTTCAACCATTTCTTCTCCTGTAAAAGTTCTTTTCCCACGATAGATATTTACTAATACTTCATCTATTTTTTCACCATTATCTTTTATATAACCGTATGTAATGGTATGACTCTCTTTATTTATAATCTTTCCTGTAAAAAACTGTTGAACAAATGCAATAACATCTTTTCCTGATAAACGGATAATTGAAATTGCTGCTTCTAGTCTTGATGTTGCTACTGCAACAATAATATCATCATTCATTTTCATACCACCTTTCTTTTTGATACTATCTTATTTTGTTGATTTTATCAATAAATAACTCCCTCATTATAACAAATATTTTTTATTTTTGATATATGATTTTTTTCGATTGATTTCTATATTTTAATCATATATTATTATGTACAAATAGGGGTGAAAAAATGAAAAAGCTGAATAAAAAAGTTCCTATAATCGGAGGTGCTGTTATAGGAGTGATATTGGTTATTTATATCATTTTATGTTTTCTAGCATCAGGTAATGGATTTATCAAGAATATGACAATTAATGGCATAAAGGTAAATAATATGTCTAAGGATGAAATTGTCACTCAGCTTGAAAAACAGTATCAAAAGGATGAAAAAAATCTATTATTGAATTTATCATTGAATGATCAAAAGTATCAAATAGATATGAAAGATAATGTTAAAGTCAATATTAAAAAACAAGTCAATAATATTCAAAAGAAATATAATAATTTCTTTACAAAAGGATATCATTACTTACTACAACATAATGAAAACATTTCTATAGATATTAAAAATCAAAAACAACTTAATAAAGATATCAAAAAATCAGGTATTATAGATTATTCAACTTTAGTACCTACAACTTATAAAGTTGAAAAAACAAAAGTTATCTTTACTAAAGGTAAAAGTGGTGAAGCAGTTAAACAAAAAGATGTTTATAACACAATTCAAACTGCTTTAAATGAATATGATTTTAATAAAACTTTAAAGATTAAACCTTCATCTGTTTCAGAAGATGAAAGTGTTATGAAAACAATTTATAAGACTTTATCTAAGGAAGGTAAAAATGCGACTTTAGATAAAAATAATGATTATAAAATTGTAGCTGAACAATATGGTGCTAAATATGATTTAGATGATTCAATTAGTGCTTTTAATAAAGCTAAAGAAGGAAAAGAATTTGAAGTTAAAGCAAAAGCTATTGTTCCAAGTATTACTAAAGAAGATTTAGAAAAGAATTTATTTAAAGATGTTTTAGGTGAATATACAACAACTGTAAATGGTTCATCTGTAAGAAAAAACAATGTTAGACTTGCTGGTGAAAAATGTAATGTGATCTTACTTCCAGGTGAAGAATTTTCTTACAATCAAACAGTTGGAAAAAGAACAAAAGAAAATGGTTTTGGTGAAGCAGGAGCTTATTTAAATGGCGAAACTGTTCAAGAAGTTGGAGGTGGCGTTTGTCAAACTTCTTCAACATTATATAATGCTGTTGTTTTAGCTAATTTAGAAGTAACTGAAAGAACAAATCATACGTATATTTCAAGTTATGTACCAATTGGAAGAGATGCCACTGTTTCTTGGGGTGGTCCTGATTTTAAATTTAAAAATAATAGAGATTATCCAATTAAAATAGAAGCAAGTTATGCTGGTGGTAAGTTAACATGTAAAATTATTGGAACTGATGTTGATGGAAGTTATGTGAAGTTTACAAGTGAAAGAACAGGGGATGTCGCATATAACACAAAATATGAAAATGATGCAACTATTCCTGAAGGACAACAAGTAACTAAACAAGCTGGATCTAATGGTGGTAAAGCCGTTTCTTATCGTTTAGTTTATGATAAAGATGGTAAATTACTTTCAAAGAAAAAAGAAGCCAATAGTTATTATAAAGGTCATGAAGCAATTATTGCAGTAGGAACAATGAAAGTTGAACAACAACCTGAAGCACAACCTGAAGCAACTCCAGCTACACCGGAAACAACAATTCCAGCTGAACCTACTACTACACAACAGTAAAAATGAGTGACTAAAATCACTCATTTTTTTATAAGAATTGTAAAGTTTTTAAAATATAAAGCCACATAGTAATAGAAAAACCACTTATTAAAGTTGTCAACATGACCACTGTACTTGTAAGAACTCCTTCATGTCCCATGTTTTTAGCCATAACATAGCATGATACTGTGGTTGCTGAGCCAAGCATAACAAGAATAGCAATCAGTTGTTCTTGTCTAAATCCAAAGAATATAGCTAATGGTAAAAAGAGAGTACAGAAACCAAATAATTTAATGAAAGTAGCACAAAGGGCTGGTTTTAAATCTCCTAAAGCTTTTTTATAATTAAATGTAGCACCCATTGCCATTAAACCAAGAGGAGTAGCTACATTCCCAATCGAAGTGACTGTTTTATCTAACATTGTAGGCATTGGTAAATGAAGTAATGACCAACAAAGTCCAATCACAATTCCAATTAAAATAGGATTGGTGATAATACCTTTTAAAGTTTTCATCCACATTTCTTTACTTATTCCTTTTCTTTCAGGTGAAAAGAAAGAAAGGACAACGACAGCCATAATGTTATATAAAGGTACACTTCCAATAATCATTAAAGGCGCCATTGTTGCTTTTCCATATACATTTTGAATTAATGCAATTCCTAGTAATGCCGCTGAACTACGATAGCTTGCTTGAATAAATTCTCCCTGATTCTTTTTATTTTTTAATAAAAAAGAAAGTATTGTTACTATTAAAATACTGAAAATGGTAATAAAAAAACAAAATAAGACGAACTTCGTATCCCAAATTTCCTTAAAATCTAATGTCGCTAAGTCTTTAAATAGTAATACTGGTAGTGGTATTAAAAAGACAAATTTATTCATTTTTGATGCAAAAACATCATCAATAATTCCTATTTTTTTAAATAACATCCCTAATATAATCATCGCAAAAACAGGAACCGTCGCATTTAAACTAAAAATTAAATTTTCCATTATTTCCTCCCTAAAGAAAAAACCGCATAAGCGGCTTAATCTACATATGAGATTGTCATATATCTATTTTTTCCTTCACCTTTAGATTCAGTTTTTAAATGATCCATCTTTGCAATCTCTTGATGCATCACTTTTCTTTCATCTGCAGGCATTGGATCTAATTTTAAATCAGCTTTTGTTCTTAAAACTGTTTTACCAAAACGTCTTGCCATACTTGCAACTTTTTTATAACGTTCTTCTTTATAACCATTGATATCAACGCTTACTTCTAAACGTTTTTTAAATGTTGTACTGACAGCATTTTTAATAATTAAGTTAATTGCTCTTAAAATAACACCAGCTTTACCAATTAAAATAGAGTTATTGCTTGTATTAATATTGCAATAAATTCTACCATCTTGAACATAAGAAACAGTTTCTACTTCAAATTGCATATCTGTTAAGATTTTTCTTATAAGATTTTCAATATATTCTTGAACCATTTCTACTGTCCAACAAGCAATTTCAGCTTTTTTACTAAATAAACCTTTAGTTTCTAAAGTAACTTCATAATTTAATTGATCAATTGTTACACCTAAATCAAGGCATGCTTTACTAACAGCATCATCTACTGTTTTTCCAGTATAAGTTTTCATATAAATACCTCTATTTATTTTTTATTTTGTCTTTTTGTTAAATAATTTGTATTTGCTTGATCAACTTCTTTTTGTGCTTTTTCAACATGGTAAATATAAATATACCATGTTCTAACAATTGTAATAATGTTTGTTGTCATCCAATAAAGGGACATTGCTGCAGGCATAATTGCTGCAAAGTAAATGATAAATAATGTCATGAAATTATTCATCATGTTCATTGATTGCATTTGTGATGTTTCTCTATATTTTGGATTTCTTTTTGACATGATTGTATTGATTTTCATCGCAAAATATTGAGTTAAAGCAACAATGGCAAGTAATACAATATAGGAAATCTCGAATTTAAATACGTGATCGATTGGTTTAGCACCTAAGTTAATACCAAACATATTTGTTTGATATAAGATCTCAATACGTTGAACCGCTTGCCACATTGCAAACATAATTGGTAATGTTAAGAATGTTGTAAATGAAGCCAACATACTGACATCATTTTTCTTATATAAAGCTTGAATTTCTGCAGACATTCTCATTTGAGAAGTTTGATCTTTTCTACCTTTATATTTATTTTGAATTTTTTCCATTTCTGGTTGAATCAATTGCATCTTTTGTTGAGATACTGTCGATTTAATCATAATTGGTAAAATGATAATATTAATTAAAATAGTAATTAATACAACACCTAAAGCGATATTATTTAATAAAACATCTCCTAAATAAATAATACTTTTAGAAATAGGAATAACTAATAAGAAATCAAAAATTCCTGACTTCATAGACCATGGTGTGTTTAAATTAATTGCTCTTTTAGCAATCAGTTTACCACTTGAATCAAGATTTGCTGTACATCCAGTTAAGGCTACAACAAATAAAACTAAACAAATAATTTTAAAATATTTTTTAGTTTTGTTATCTAAGATCATTTGCTGATCTCCTTTCTCTTTACTTTTTTGTACAAATACTCTAATTCTTTTTTATTTTCTATATATGTATTATCTAAGAATCTTTTTCTTACAATTACTATATAGTCAACTTCTTCATCAAAATGAAAACATTCTTGAATCATCATGCGTAACTGTCTTTTGATTTTATTTCTAGTAACAGCATTTCCTAATTTCTTGCTTACAGAAATACCAACGCGTCCGTGGCCCATTTGATTTTCATCTTTATAAATAATAAAACAAGAATTCGCAAAACTCTTTTTTCTAGCAATAATCTTGCTAAAATCTTCATTTCTTTTTACTCTAAATTCTTTTTTCATAAAATTTTAGAAAAAAATCCACCGAAAAAGTGGATTTTACATTAAGCAGTTAATACTTTTCTTCCTCTTTTACGGCGACGTGCGATTACTTTTCTTCCTCCAACAGTTGCCATTCTAGCTCTAAAACCATGAGTTTTTGCTCTTTTTCTTTTATTTGGTTGATATGTTCTTTTCATATTTTACACCTCCAAAATTTTTATCTTTTTATACAAATAACATATGCTCCTATATCTTATAGGAATTATTGTGACAAGTCAATTCTAAATTCTATATTTCTACTCTTAAATTCATGATTTTTAATGATGACAAATAATAATAATAACAATTTCTAATGATTATTTGCACATTTTTTTGTGAACTTTTTTAATTTAGAAAAATTCTCTTTATTGTGAATAAGTTTCCTTACTTTATTATTCACATCTTGTGATATATCGAAATAGATAGAAAATTGTATAAAAAGAAGTACTTTTATCAAAAAAAGTACCATCACTAAGCATAACTCTTATTAAATGCACATTATTTGTGAACATTTTTCAATCAAGTACGTACACAACATGTGAATTTCTTTAAAGCTCATAAAAAAACTTATTCACATTTTCCTCCAACTCCTTATAAATCCTTGTTTTTCCCCCTAAAATCAAGTGTGCACTTCTAAGTATTTACGTACTTTTGTATCAAAATTCATACAATATATTCAAAATAGTCACTAATCTAATGTGAATAAACTCTTTATTTTAGATATTCACATCCTAAAGTGAATATTATTTCATCTTAACCTTTATCTTACATTTCTTCTATTTTTCTAGGAAAAATCGGATTTTTTCTTAAAATTCACATTGTGAATATTCATTTTTTGTTAACTTTTATGTTTTGACAAGTTTTGCACATGCTTATTCACGTGGTGAACCGAGTTATTCATATGGGTGAATTAGTAAAAAATATACTGATATCAGCGTATTTTTTATTGTGAACAGCTATGTGCATATTGTTTTTTATTCTATACAATATGCACTAAGTTCACATTTAATAAAATTCATAGCGAAAAACGAAGTTGTGAATAATGTGAATAAGTACTCTAAATGATTGATATTTCTCACATTTTTTGTGAATAAAATTGTGAAGCTATTGTGCAGACAGTATTTTTCCTTTAAAAGAGTTCACATCTTTTATATAATTGAGTCGAAAGGGAGTTGAAAATTGTGCAAGATTTAAACAAAATCTGGTCATCTTGTGTAGAAACTTTAGAAAAAAATAAAATAGTTGATGATAAGATCATCTTGGACTCACTATTTAAACCTGCAACTCTAGAAGAAATTGAAGATAATCAAGTTATTATCACCACTGAATTAAAATGGAATATTGATGCTATTTTAGAAAAACAAGCAGAAATAGAATCTATTCTTTCTAATTCTTTTTCTAAACCAATAAAAATCAAAGTATTAGAAGTAGAAGAATATAAAAAATCTAAACAAAAAAGGGTTCCTAAAATCGATAGTCATCTTCATCCTGATATGACATTTGCTAATTTTATCGTAGGAAATTCAAACCGTATGGCACAAAATGCTGCTTTACTTGTATCAACTAAACCTGGTATGAACTTTAATCCTTTATTTTTATATAGTCATCCAGGGCTTGGAAAAACACATTTATTAAATGCTATTGGAAATAAAGCAAAAGAAACAAATCCTAATTTATTAGTAAGATATATTACTTCTAAGGATTTTGTAGATGAAATTATTAATTCTATAAAAACAAATACAACAGATGAGATTTATAGTTATTATAGAAATCTTGATATTTTATTAATTGATGATATTCAATTTTTATTTGGAAAAGAAAAAAGTAGTGAGATGTTCTTCCATATATTTAATGAAATCATTAATAACAATCATCAAATTGTTATTACAAGTGATAAAATGCCTGATGAACTTCAAGGAATTGAAGAACGTTTAATTAGTCGTTTTAAATCAGGTCTATCTTTTGGAATAGATCCACCTGAATTTGAAACAGCAAAGGCAATTTTAGAGAAGAAAATAGAAAATCTAGGTAATACAGATTTAGTTATTACAGATGATGTTTTAGACTTCATGGTTATGAATTATTGTAATGATATTCGTTCTTTAGAAGGTCAATTAAAACGACTATTCTTCTGTAGTATCATGGAATCAACTAATTACATAGATATGAATTTTGCATCTGAAGTCTTTAAAGATCAAAAAACTATAAAAAAAGCACAAGAACCACTAACAAAAGAATTCATTTTAAAAACAACCGCTGAATTCTATTATTTAACCATTAGTCAAATTATTTCTAAAAATAGAACGAGAAACTTGGTAACACCTCGTGAAATATGTATGTATTTAATGAGGGAACTTTTGGATATTACTTTTAGTGAAATTGGAACAACTTTTTCCAATCGAGACCATTCTACAGTTATGAAAGCTTGTAAAAGAGTAGAAACAAAAATCAAAAAAGATCCAGATTATAAACTCGCTGTAGATAAGCTTAAACAAAAGTTAGGCACAATGTAGTGACTAATATCAACAATATGTGCACATTGATATTCATATAAAAAACATTGATAAAATCAACGTATTTTACATTTATGCACATTGTTCACATGCTAATAGTAATAATGACTTATTTTTAAATATATAAATAACAGGAGGCAAATATGCATTTTAGAATTAAAAGAATCAAATTATTAAACGCACTTGCTAAAGCAACAAGAGCTGTATCTGTTCGTAGTCCTTTACCTGTTTTAACAGGGATTAAATTTGATTTACAAGCTCATCAACTTATCTTAACAGGAAGTGATAGTGATATCACTATTCAAACAATTATTGATGAAGATGATGACTTAGTAATCCTTAAAGAAGGAGCAGTTGTTTTAAATAGTCGTTATATCTTTGATATTGTAAGAAAGATCAATAGTGATGATATTGAAATTGAAATTATTGATGGTTTACTTACTCGTATTAAAGGAAGTCAAATTGAATACAGCTTAAATGGTACTGATGCTATTGAATATCCACGTATTGATTTAAGTAAAACAGGAACTCATTTTATGATGAATGCTCTTGTATTAAAAGATATTATTGGAGAAACAAAGTTTGCTGCTAGTGATAAAGAAACAAGACCTATTTTAACTGGTATCAATTTTAAAGCGCATGACCATGTTTTAGAAGTTGTTGCTACTGATAGTTATCGTTTAGCTAAAAAGATTATTTCTATTGATGAAGATGTGACTTTTAATATTACGATTCCTAAATTAAGTTTAGATGAAATTAGTAAGATTATTGAAAAAGATGAACTTATTGAATTATATGTATCTGAACGTAAAGTATTATTTGTGTTTGATAAAAATATTATTCAAACACGTTTAATTGATGGATCTTATCCTGATACAGCTCGATTGATTCCTTTAGAATTTGATTATGAATTAGATATTAATAGAGCTGATTTATTAAATGCGATTGACCGTGTTTCATTATTATTAAATGAACAAAATAATATTGTGAAATTAGATATGTCTAATGAACAAGTTATTTTATCTTCATATCAACAAGAAATTGGTTCAGTAGAAGAAAATTTAGCTTCTTCTTTCTATAAAGGAGAACCACTTACTATTTCATTTAGTTGTAAATATGCAAGTGATGCTATTAAATCATTTAGTGGTGATAAAATAAAAATATTATTCACTGGAGAAATGAAACCATTCATCGTTAAAGATTTTGATTCTGATGAATTATTACAACTTGTTTTACCAGTTAGAACATATTAAGAAGCGAAAGCTTCTTTTTTTTGTAAATTTTCCTTTTAATTGTTTATTTGGGGAGTAATTTTTATTTTAAGAGCTTTTTTATCAAAAAAGTATTTTTCTATTCATAAATAAAAATAGCGAATATAGCGCAATATTTTGAATTTTTATGATTTTTATGATATACTAACTTAGTACAATTATAGAGAAAAGAAGGTTAAGTATGAAAGAAATACCAATTAAAGATGAATATATTAAATTAGATCAATTTTTAAAATTTGTTAATCTTGTATCTAGTGGGATTGAAGCAAAAATGATTATTAAAGATGGTCAAGTAAAGGTCAATGGTGAAGTGGAACTTAGAAGAGGAAAAAAGCTTCATGATGGTGACCAAGTTGAATTTGAAGGAAATTTTTATTGTATAAATGCGCATCAATAATTTAGAACTGACTGATTTTAGAAATTATAATCATTTTTTTATTGAGTTTGATCAAGGAATTAATATTTTAATTGGTGGGAATGCTCAAGGGAAAACGAATATTATCGAAGCAATCTATTTATTATCTGTCTGTAAATCTTTTAGAACACATATCAATGATCAAATGATTCAATTTGATCATGACTTTGCAAAAGTAAAAGGAAATGTTTTTTCTAATGAAAGAATGCATCAATTAGAACTTATTTTATCTAAGGAATCCAAAAAAGCAAAAGTAGATGGAAAAGATATTTTAAAGATTTCAGATTATGTAGGTTATTTAAATGCGGTTGTCTTTGTACCAGATGATTTATCATTGGTTAAAGGTTCTCCGAGTATTAGAAGAAAGTTTTTAGATTTGGAGTTATCTAAAATCTCACCAATTTATGTTTTTTATCTTACTAAGTATAATCGATTATTAAAGGAAAGAAATCAGTATCTTAAATTATTGAATCAAAGAAGAGGTAAATATGATGAATATCTAGAAACTTTAGATGAGCAATTAGCTGAAGTTCAAATTAAGATTATTGAAAAAAGAAATAATTTTATCGAACGTTTATCTTTAAAAGTAAAAGATATTTATTTAAATATTGCAAATTGTCATGAGATCGTTGAATTGCAGTATGAATGTTTTATTAAAAATGTTAATAAAGAAGATATTTTAAAACTTTATCAAAAAGGATTTGAAAGAGATTTAAGATATTTAAGTACTTATTATGGAATTCATAAGGAAGATATGAAGATCTTTATTGATAATAAGAGTGCACATCAGTTTGCTTCTCAAGGTCAACAAAGAACAATCGTTTTAAGTATGAAAATAGCTTTAATAGAATTAATAAAAGAAGAAATTGGAGAATATCCTATTCTTTTATTAGATGATGTTTTATCAGAATTAGATGATCAAAGAAAAACAAAACTTTTAGATATTTTAAATAATCGTATTCAAACGTTTATTACAACAACATCAATAGATGGAATAGAACATCATGTTATTAAAGAAGCTAAGAAAATTAATATTAATCATAGGGAGGAAAAATGATGGCAGAAGAAAATAAAGTACAACATAGCTATGATGAGTCAGATATCCAAGTATTAGAAGGATTAGAAGCTGTTAGAAAAAGACCGGGTATGTATATTGGTACAACATCATCTAGAGGGTTACATCATTTGGTTTGGGAAATTGTTGATAACTCAATCGATGAAGCTTTAGCAGGGTATGCAAGTCATATTAAAGTAATTTTGAAAGATGACGATGTAGTTGAAGTTATTGATGATGGTCGTGGAATGCCAACTGGAAAACACGCTAAGACAGGTAAATCAACAGTTGAAACAATTTTTACTGTTTTACATGCTGGTGGTAAATTTGGTGGCGGAGGCTACAAAGTTTCCGGTGGATTGCATGGTGTAGGTGCTTCTGTTGTTAATGCCTTATCTTCATGGCTAGAAGTCAATGTTTATCGTGATGGAAAAGAATACTATCAAAGATTTGAAAATGGTGGGACACCAGTTGCACCATTAAAAGAATTAGGACATACTGATAAGCAAGGAACAAAGGTTACTTTTAAAGCAGATGCTGAAATCTTTAAAGAAACAACAACTTATGATTATGAAGTTTTAAGACAAAGAATTAGAGAACTTGCTTTCTTAAATAAGGGATTAAGAATTAGTTTAACTGATTTAAGAGATGGACAAAATCGTGAACATGATTATATGTATGAAGGTGGTATTAAGGAATATGTTGCTTATATCAACAAAAATAAAACACCAATTCATGATGAAATCATTTATGTAGAAGATATGCAAAATGATATTAAGATTGAAGTTTCAATGCAATATAATGATGGTTATCAAGAAAATATTTACTCTTTCTGTAATAATATTAATACACATGAAGGAGGAACACATGAAGAAGGTTTTCGTTTAGCTCTTACAAGGGTTATTAATAACTATGCAAGAAAAGGAAACTTCTTAAAAGAAAAAGATGATGCTTTATCAGGAGAAGATTGTCGTGAAGGTTTAACAGCGATTATTTCTGTTAAACATCCTGATCCTCAATATGAAGGACAAACAAAAACAAAATTAGGAAATGCAGAAGTAAGAAAAATTGCTTCAAATATTATTTCTAAATCATTGGATCAATTTTTATTAGAAAATCCTGATACTGCCAAAATTATTGTTGAAAAAGCAATCGTTGCTTCTCATGCACGTTTAGCTGCGAAAAAAGCACGTGAAATGACAAGAAGAAAAACAGGAATGGAAATTACATCATTGCCTGGGAAATTAGCTGACTGCTCATCAAGAGATGCTAGTGAATGTGAAATCTTCATTGTCGAAGGGGATTCTGCCGGAGGTAGTGCTAAGATGGGTAGAGATCGTCGTATTCAAGCTATCTTACCGCTTCGTGGTAAAATCTTAAATGTTGAAAAAGCGCGATTAGATCGTGTTTTATCAAGTGATACGATTCGTAGTATGATTACTGCTTTTGGTACAGGAATTGGTGAAGATTTTGATATTAATAAATTACGTTATCATAAAATCGTTATTATGACCGACGCCGATGTCGATGGAGGACATATTCGTATTTTAATGTTAACTTTCTTATATCGTTATTTAAAACCTTTAATTGAAGGTGGCTTTGTTTATGCGGCTCAACCTCCACTTTATTTATTAAAACATGGAAAAGAAGAACATTATTTATATAGTGATGAAGAATTAGATGATTTAAGAACAAAGTTAGGTGAAGGTGCAAAATATTCTATCCAAAGATATAAAGGGTTAGGAGAAATGAATGCGGATCAATTATGGGAAACAACAATGGATCCTGAACATCGTATTTTAAATCGTATTGAATTAGATGAAGCAATGGAAGCTGATATGATTTTTGATGTATTAATGGGAGAAAAAGTTGAACCTCGTAGAGAATTTATTCAAGAAAACGCAAAATATGTAACTGATTTAGATATTTAGAAGGAGTAGAAAATGGATAATCAAGAAAAAGGAATTAGAAAAATTCAATTAACATCAGAAATGAAAACTTCTTTCATGAATTATGCCATGTCAGTTATCGTAGCACGTGCATTACCTGATGTAAGAGATGGAATGAAACCAGTTCAAAGACGTATTGTTTATGGTATGAATGAACTTGGTTGTTATAGTGATAAAGCGTATAAGAAATCTGCGCGTATCGTTGGGGAAGTTATGGGGAAATATCACCCTCATGGAGATTCTTCAATTTATGAAGCCTTAGTGAGAATGGCACAAGATTTCTCATATCGTTATATGCTTGTAGATGGTCATGGAAACTTTGGTTCAATTGACGGTGACGGCGCTGCCGCTATGCGTTATACTGAAGCGAGAATGTCTAAAATTTCAATGGAATTAATGAGAGATATCAATAAAGATACGATTGATTTTATTCCAAACTATGATGGTGAAGAAAGAGAACCATCGGTATTACCTTGTCGTATTCCTAACTTATTGGTCAATGGGACAACAGGAATCGCTGTTGGGATGGCTACAAATATGCCACCTCATAATATTGGTGAAGTGATTGATGCCGTTATTGCGGTAAGTAAAAATCCTGATATTACTGTTTTAGAATTAATGGAAAATTATATTCAAGGGCCTGATTTTCCAACTGGTGGATATATTTTAGGAAAGAGCGCTATTAAAAAAGCCTATGAAACAGGTAATGGTCTTATTGTTATGCGTGCTAAAACAGAAATTGAAGAACATAAGGGTAGACAAAGAATTGTTGCTTATGAAATTCCTTATCAAGTAAATAAAGCAAGATTAGTCGAAAAGATTGCGCATTTAGCACGTGATAAAGTTGTTGAAGGTATTAGTGATGTTCGTGATGAATCAAACCGTGAAGGGATTCGAATTGTCATTGAATTAAAGAGAGATGTTCAAGCAGAAGTTATTTTAAATCAATTATATAAATTAACTTCTTTACAAACAACATTTGGTGTCAATAATATTGCTTTAGTTAATAATGAACCTAAAACTTTAACACTTAAAGAATTAATTCAATATTATTTACAACATCAAGAAGAAGTTATTCGTCGTAGAACACAATTTGAATTAAATAAAGCAGAAGCAAGAGCACATATTTTAGAAGGTTTAAAGAAAGCCTTAGATCATATCGATGAAATTATTCAATTAATTCGTACAAGTAGAACAACTGAAATCATTCAACAAAGATTAATGGATGAATTTGGAATGTCTGATAAACAAGCTAAAGCTGTAAGAGAAATGCAATTACAACGTTTAGCTGGTTTGGAAAGAGAAAAGATTGAAGAAGAATTAAATAATTTATTAATTACAATTGCTGATTTAAAAGATATTCTTGCTAATGAAGAACGTATCTTAGAAATCATTAGAAATGAATTATTAGAAATGAAAGAAAAATATGGTGATAAACGTCGTACTGAAATTATTCAAGGTACATTTGATATTGAAGATGAAGATTTAATTCCAGTAGAAGATGTTATTATTTCACTTACTAATAATGGTTATGTAAAACGTATGCCAGTAGATACTTATAAATCTCAAAATAGAGGTGGACGTGGTGTCAAAGGTATGGCAACAACACAAGATGATGTCATTAGTTCACTTATTCATATGTCAACACATGATGATTTATTGATCTTTACAAATAAAGGAAAGGTATACCGTTTGAAAGGATATAATATTCCTGAATTTGGTAGAACTGCTAAGGGATTACCAATTGTTAATATTTTAAATCTTGATAAAGATGAAAGTGTTAAATCATTAATTAATATTAATAAGAAAATGATTGAAGAAGATAAACATTGGTATTTATTCTTTGCAACTGAACAAGGTTTAGTTAAACGTGTTGATATTTCAGAATTTGAAAACATTAGACAAACAGGTAAGATTGCTATTAAGTTAAAAGAAGATGATTCTTTAGTTGGTGTTAAATTAACTAAAGGGGATGATGAAATCTTAATTGCTGCTAGTAATGGTAAACTTGTAAGATTCTCTGAAGGTCATGTTAGACCAATGGGAAGAAGTGCAAGTGGTGTAAGAGGTATTAATGTTGATGGTTCTAAAGTTATTGGTATGACAACAAACCGAGAAGGACAATTAATTATGGTTGTTACGGAAAAAGGTTATGGTAAGATGTCACCAATTGATGAATATCGTGTTTCTAATCGTGGTGGAAAAGGTGTTAAAACAATTAATGTTACTGAACGTAATGGACAAATTGTAGCGATTAGAGCAGTAGAAGGTAATGAAGATTTATTAATTATTACAGATGATGGTATTGTGATTCGTTTACCTATGGAACAAGTTAAAACAGCAGGACGTGCGACTCAAGGTGTAAGACTTATTAAAGTACATGATAGCAAGGTTTCTTCTGTGGAAGTTGTTGCTAAAAATGAAGAAGAAGTTGTAGAAGAAGGTGAAGAAGAGTCAGAGTAATCTGACTCTTTTAGAAATGAATGGAGAAGAATTAAAAAGATTGTTTAATCGTTTAGATCATTCAAAGTTTAGAAGTTCTTTTCATCTTGCTAAAAAGTATAAAGATTATTGTAATGAAAAAGGCTTAGATGTTATAGAACAACACGCCAGAGATTTTATTTCTAAAAGAATAGCACCGGCTGTGATTTTAAATGATGGAAAGCAAACACCGATGAAAAATCATCCTGTGTTTATTGCTCAACATGCCACGGCTTCATGTTGTCGAGGGTGTTTATATAAGTGGTATCATATTAAGCCACATACACAGTTAAATGACAGTCAACAAGAGATGATTGTTCAAGTGATTATGGCTTGGATTAAAAGAGAATTGCAAAGAAAATAGCCTTGATGTATAATCAAGGCAGTTATTAATAATATAAGGGGAAAGAAAATGATTGATATTAATTTAATTAGAGAAAATCCTACTTTAGTCAAAGAAAATATGAAGAAAAAATTTCAAGATGAAAAAGTTGGATTAGTAGATGAAGCTTATAAATTAGATAAAGATTATCGTGAAGTTGTCACAAGAGCAAGTGAAATTAGAAGTTTAAGAAATAAATATTCTAAAGAAATTGGTGCTTTAATGAGAGAAGGCAAAAGAGATGAAGCTGAAGAAATTAAAGCAAAAGTAACTTCTATGGCAGAAGAATTAAAAGATTTAGAAGTTAAAGAAGAAGAATATGGTAAAGAATTAAAAGAAATCATGATGAAAATACCAAATATCATTCATGATTCAGTACCTATTGGAAAAGATGATTCAGAAAACGTAGAAATTCAAAAATACGGAGATCCAGTTGTACCTGAGTATGAAATTCCATATCATGCTGATATCATTGCTCGTTTTAATGGTTTAGATAAAGAAGCTTCAGGTAGAACAAGTGGAAATGGTTTCTATTATTTAATGGGAGATATCGCTCGTTTATCATCAGCAATGCTTTCATACGCTAGAGATTTCATGATTGATAAAGGATTTACTTATTGTATTCCACCATTCATGATTCGTAGTGATGTTGTTACAGGTGTTATGTCATTTGATGAAATGGATGCTATGATGTATAAAATTGAAGGTGAAGATTTATACTTAATTGGAACTTCTGAACATAGTATGATTGGTAAATTTAAAGATCAAATCGTTAAAGAAGAAGAATTACCAATTACAATGACTTCTTATTCACCATGTTTTAGAAAAGAAGTAGGTGCTCATGGTATTGAAGAACGTGGTATTTATCGTGTTCATCAATTTGAAAAACAAGAAATGGTTGTTTTATGTAAACCAGAAGAAGCTATGGAATGGTATGACAAAATGTGGTCATATACAGTTGAATTATTTAGAAGTTTAGATATTCCAGTAAGAACATTAGAATGTTGTTCTGGAGATTTAGCTGATTTAAAAGTTAAATCATGTGATGTCGAAGCTTGGTCACCAAGACAACAAAAATATTTTGAAGTTGGTTCTTGTTCAACATTAGGAGATGCACAAGCTAGACGTTTAGGTATTCGTGCTAAAGGTGAAAATGGAAATTATTATGTTTCTACTTTAAATAATACAGTTTTAGCTTCAACAAGAGCAGTTATTGCTTTTATTGAAAATAACTATAATGAAGATGGATCTATTAATATTCCAGAAGCGTTACGTCCTTATATGGGTGGTAAAGATATTATTATTCCTAAAAAATAGTCACTTCGGTGACTCTTTTTTATAGAAAGGTAAAAGAAAGATGGAATTATTTATAAGTGAAGCAGAAATTGAGGATGCTTCAATGATTATTGATTATTTAAATCAGGTTGGGGGAGAAAGTGATAACTTAACTTATGGTTTAAATGAATGTTATTTAAATGAATTTGAAGAAATGGAAGTTATTCAAGATTTTATTGATCAAGAGAATAGTTTACTTTTATGTGGTTTTATTGATGATGAACTTGTTTCTTTATTATCTATTCAAGGTGAACAAAAAGAAAGATTAAAACATATTGGTCATTTTGCAATCACTGTAAAAAAAGAATATTGGAATATGGGGATTGCTTCAATGATGATGGAAGAAGCTTTAGAAATGATCAAAGAAACATCTTTAAAAATTCTTGATTTAGAAGTGAAAGAGGATAATTTATCAGCTATTAATCTTTATAAAAAGTTTAATTTTCAAGAAATAGGGAGATATCCTCAAATGTTTAATGTCAATCAAAAGTATTATGATGCACTTTTAATGAATTTATATATTGATTAAAAATCTAAAATACGCTATAATCATATTTGCCATTACAATAGGCGGCTTCGAACCATGTCAGGACCGGAAGGTAGCAGCATTAAGAAGTACCGTCTATGTGTGATGGTCTTTATTTTTAGAGGAAAAAAAGATGAATGATGAAGAATATATGGAAATAGCTTATCAAGAAGCTTTAAAAGCATTAAAACATGATGATGTGCCAATTGGATGTATCATTGTAAAAGATGATCAAATTATTGCCCGTGCATATAATCAAAGAGAGTATTTAAATCAAACTTATGGTCATGCAGAAATGTTAGCTATTGAAGAAGCTTGTAAAAAAATAGAAAGATGGCGCTTAGATGAATGTACACTTTATACAACTTTAGAACCTTGTTTAATGTGTTCGGGAGCTATTATTCAAAGCCATATTCAAAGAGTTGTTTATGGTGCAAGTGATACAAGATGGATGTCTTTAGATAAATTGATTCATTTACCAGATCCTAAACTTAATTATATTCCCATGATTCAATCAGATATTTTAAAAGATAAATGTTCAAAGTTAATAAAAGACTATTTTAAAAAGAAACGTCAAAAGATATGATTACTCATATCTTTTTTTCGTGTATAATGTAGGAGATAGGAGTTGATAATATGTCATATAAAGCCTTGTATCGTACTTATCGTCCGCAAACATTTGAAGATGTCGCTGGACAAAGTCATGTTACAATTACATTAAAAAATGCAATTAAAGAAAATAGAATAGCGCATGCTTATTTATTTGCTGGACCACGTGGAACAGGGAAAACAACGATTGCTAAAATATTAGCTAAAGCTATTAACTGTACAGGAGATCATCCTCCATGTAATGAATGTCCTAACTGTAAAGCAATTACTCAAGGAGATCATCCTGATGTTATTGAAATTGATGCAGCAAGTAATAATGGAGTCAATGAAGTTAGAGATTTGATAGATAAAGTAAAATATGCCCCTATTAATGCTAAATATAAAGTTTATATTATTGATGAAGTTCATATGATGACACCTGAAGCATTCAATGCTTTATTAAAAACATTAGAAGAACCTCCAGCACATATCGTATTTATTCTAGCAACAACAGAACCACATAAAATTTTGCCAACTATTATTTCACGTTGTCAAAGATTTGATTTCAAACGTGTGGATGAACATGATATTATTAGTCGTTTGGAATATGTATTAAAAGAAGAAAATGTAGAATATGATGAAGAATCTCTTGAAATTATTTCTAAGTTGGCTGATGGGGGAATGAGGGATGCTTTAAGTATTTTAGAACAATGTTTAGCGTATGATAGACATTTAACAGTAGAAAATATTAATAAAGTTTATGGTTTATTAGCAAATGATGAAAAAATACGTTTAATTAAATTATTACTGACAAAGGATATGAAGAATGTTTTAAAAACATTAGATCATATGATGTCTTTAAGTATTGATTTAAAGAGATTGACACAAGATTTAATAGATGTTTTAAAAGATGTTATTATTTTTAAAAACACGCAAGATTTATCTTTATTATTTGTTTTGCATAAAAACGATATCCAACAAATTGTTCCTTATATATTAGTAGAAGAAGCATTTCAAATGATTGATATTTTTATGGATGCAAGTAGTCATTATGGACAGGCTGTAGATTCATCAACATATTTTGAATTAGCTTTATTAAAGATATGTAATCAAATTGAAAATGAACATAAAGAAGTTGCTGTAGAAGAACCAAAAGTTATTGAAAATGTTTCACATGAAACATTGGTTGAAGTTCAACAAGAAGAAGTGGTTGAAAAACCAGTAGAAAAGATACAAGAACCAGTAATTGAACCTCAAGAAGATTTACAAGAAAAGGTAGAAGAAAAGAAAGAACCGAAAGTTGAACAAGTAGAAACTCCTGTGGAAGAAGCTAAAGAAGAAGTAAAAGAAGTAAAAACAACAGCTCAAATAGAAGTAGACTTTAATGACATTTTAAATATTTTAGTACAGGCAAAAAGAACAGTTTTAAATGATATTCAAGATAAATGGTCAGTTATTAGAAGATATTGTTATAATCTTAATACTGCTAAATATGCAAATATGCTATGTGATGCTAAACCTGTAGCTGCTGGCGAAAAAGGTTTTATTTTGACATTGAAATATCAACCAGAAGTGAATAGTATTAACTATACAGAAAATTATTATCCATTAAAAAATTTCTTAAAGGAAGTTTTAGGATCAGAATATGATTTTATTGCAGTAATGGAAGCAGATTGGCCAAATATGAGACAAAAATTTATTCAACTTAATAAAGAAAAAAAATTACCACAACCACAACCAATTGTTTTACATCATATTGATGAATATCATGAACCGGTTGTAGAACTTACAGAAGCTCAACAATATGCGATTGATATGTTTGGTGATGAGATTGTTGAATTTGAAGAATAGGAGTGTATTATGAATTATCCAAAGTCATTTACAGATTTAGTTGAATGTTTTAAAAGACTACCAGGAATAGGTGGTAAATCTGCAGAAAGATTAGCTTATCATGTTTTATCAATGGATAAAGAATATGTCCAAGAGTTTGCAAATGTGTTAGCTCATTTTCAAGATAATATCCATTACTGTAAAAAATGTGGACATATTTGTGAAGGTGAACTTTGTGAAATTTGTAAAGATGAAACAAGGGATCAATCAGTTATTTGTGTTGTAGAAAGTCCTAAAGATGTTTTTGCTATGGAAAAGGTAAGAGAATATCATGGATTATATCATGTTTTACATGGGACGATTTCTATGATTGATGGTAAAACGATAGATGATTTAAATATTAATTCTTTATTTGAAAGACTTGATGGAGTTAAAGAAGTGATTATTGCAACGAATCCTACAAGAGAAGGTGAAACAACAGCGTTGTTTCTAGCTAAGTTGTTAGCGAAAAAAGGAATAGAAACAAGTAGAATTGCTAATGGATTACCAATAGGAAGTAATATTGATTATGCAGATGAATTAACATTATTAAAATCTTTAGAAGGAAGAAAGAAAATATAAGACCTTGCAAGAGGTCTTTTCTTGTTTAAATAGAAAAATCAGTTATAATAATGAAGAAAGAGGAGAGAAGTATTATGACAGGAAAGTTTATTACATTAGAAGGACCAGAAGGTAGTGGAAAAACAACAGTTTCTAAAGAACTTGTAAAAATATTAAATGAATCAGGATACAAAGTCTTACTTACAAGAGAACCAGGTGGGGTTGATATTGCTGAACAAATAAGAAATGTTATTTTAGATAAGAAAAATACAAAAATGGATGCACGTACAGAAGCTTTATTATATGCAGCAGCAAGAAGACAACATCTTGTAGAAAAAGTATTACCAGCTTTAAAAGAAGGGTATATTGTATTATGTGATCGTTTTGTAGATAGTTCACTTGCTTATCAAGGTGTTGCTAGAAATCTAGGAATTGATGAAGTTTATAATATGAATTTATTTGCGATAAACGATGTTATGCCAGATAAAACTTTATTCTTTGATATTGATTATAAAAAAGGATTAGAAAGAATTAAAGTTAATCAAAGAGAAACCAACCGATTAGATTTAGAAAAAAGTGATTTTCATAAAAATGTTTATGAAGGTTATTTAACAATTTGTAAACAATATAGTGATCGTATTGTAAAAATCAATGCAGATCAAAAGGTTGAAGATGTTGTACAAGATGCCTTAAAGGAAATTAAGAAAATATTATGATCAAAGATTATTTAAAAGAAAATCAACCTTTATTCTATAGAATTATTGAAAATGAATTTAACTTAAAAAAAATACCACATGCATTCTTACTTGTTGGAAATAATACTGATCAACCATTACAGTTTCTAACAATGTCACTTATATGTAATGAAACCTTAGCTTGTGAACAATGTATAGATTGTAAAAAAGTATTAAACCATCAATATGCAGATATTATAGAAATTGATGGAGAAGAGGAAAGTATTAAAAAGAAACACATTGAAAATATACAAGAAACTTTCAAAAAGTCTTCTCTTGAAGGTAAGGCAAAAGTTTATATTTTAAAGAATGTTGAAAAAACAACCAAAGAAGCTATGAATGCTTTACTTAAAATATTAGAAGAACCAACAGAAGGTATTTATGCAATTTTTACAACTAAAAATATCAATCGTATTTTACCAACGATTATATCTAGATGTCAGGTTATAGAATTAAAACCAGATAATAAAGAAGTACTTAAAGAAAAATTGATTGCTAAAGGATATGAAGAAGAAAAAGCAAGTGTCTTATCTTATATTATTAAAGATGAAGATGATTTAGAAAATTTAAATCAGGATAATTTTGATGATATTATGTTACAAGCAATTAATTTTATTGAGGATTTATTTTTATATAGAGAAAATCTTATCATAAACACACAAATTCATATGCTTAAAGATCATAAAGAAAAGGAAAATATTAAATTATTTATTAATTTAATTATTCTTGCACTTAAGGATATGTTTCACGTGAAACAAAATGAAAAAGCTGTTTTTTGTAATCACGTAGAATTTTTTAATTCACTAACATATGATAACAATGATATAATAAAGAAAATTGAATTATTATTAGAAACATCATACTTATTAGATACAAATGCTAATATTCCATTACTTATGGATAGTATGATGTATAGAATATAGAAAGGAATTTATATGGAAGAAATTAAACTTGCAAGTGTAAAATTTAAAAGTGCTGGTAAGATCTATTATTTTTCCACAAATTTAAAATTAAAAAAAGATGACCGAGTAGTTGTAGAAACTGCTAGAGGATTAGAACTTGGAGAAATATCACAGGAATTAAAAGATATATCAGAATTTAATTTAGATACAGAATTAAAAAAGATAGTTAGAAAAGCTACAAAAAAAGATATAGAAAATTATCAAAAAAATGTTAGGGATGCAAAACAAGCATTAGTAACATGTAAAGAAATTGTTTCAAGATACGATGTTAATATGCAACTTACTAATTGTGAATATACATTAGATAAAGCAAAAGTTATTTTTATGTACACTTCCGATGATCGTGTTGATTTTAGGGAACTATTAAAGGAATTAGCTGTTGTTTTCAAATGCAGAATAGAGTTAAGACAAATTGGTCCAAGAGATAAAGCAAAAGTAATTGGTGGAATTGGAACATGTGGTTTACCATTATGTTGTTCAACTCTTTTAGGAGAATTTAATGGAGTTTCTATTAATATGGCTAAAAATCAAATGTTAGCAATTAATATAGAAAAAATATCAGGTGCATGTGGAAGATTAATGTGTTGTTTAAAATATGAAGATGAAATTTATTCTTTAGAAAAAGAACGTTTTCCTAAAATAGGATCACATGTAAAATATCAAGATAAAGATGTAAAAGTAACAGGATTAAATGTTATTAATGATCTTGTTAAAATTGAAACAAATAATGGAATTGTATTCGTTGGTTTAGACGAAATTAAATTTGATAAAAATAATCATGCAGGAAAGAAAAATGGAAAACCAAGAAGTCATTAATTATTTATTAGCACATAATGATTTGAAAATTATCCAAAGAAAAGATATGTTTAACTTTTCTTTGGATACTGTTTTATTATCACAGTTTTGTACAATCAATAAAGATGTAAAAAATATTGTTGATTTTGGTACAAATAATGCTGCTATTCCATTATTGCTTTCAAAAAGAACACTTAAAAAAATTATAGGTATAGAAATTCAAGATGAAGCGGTTGATCTTGCTAGAAGAAATGTTGAGATGAATGATTTAAATGACCAAATTGAAATCGTTCATGGAGATATTAAAGATGTTGTCAAAGAGTTACCAAAAGCACAGCTGATTGTTTGCAATCCACCATTTTTTGAAGTAGGGGAAAATAGTAACTTAAATGATAATGAATATTTAACAATAGCACGTCATGAAATAAAAATTGATTTAGAAGGTATTATTTCAGCGGCAGCTTATTTATTAGACAACAAAGGAAGATTTGCAATTGTTCATCGACCTGATCGTATGATTGATATTTTAAATATTATGCAAAAATATGATATTGAACCTAAAAGAATACGTTTTGTATATCCTAAAATGAATAGAGATTCACATGTCTTATTAGTAGAAGGAATGTATAAAGGAAAAAAAGGATTAAAAATCGAACCACCGTTATATGCACATAATGATGATGGAAGTTACAGTAATGAAGTAAGAAGAATGTTTGGAGAGAAGATAGATGAATAGACAAAAGAGTTTTGAAAATGAAAGACCAACATTATATTTAGTAGCAACACCTATTGGTAATTTAGATGAAATGACATATCGATCTATTAATACTTTAAAAAATGTAAAATATATTGCTGCAGAAGATACAAGAAATACTGTTAAGCTTTTAAATCATTTTGAAATTTCAACAAAACTTATTTCTCATCATGAACATAACATAAAACAATCAATTCCTAAACTTATACAATTATTAGAAGAAGGAAATGATATTGCTTTAGTAAGTGATGCCGGTTATCCTGCTATTTCTGATCCTGGATATGAATTAGTTAAAGAAGCAATAGAACATGAAATAAATGTTGTTCCTATTTCAGGATGTAATGCTTGTTTAGATGCTTTAGTTGTTTCGGGAATTGCTCCACAACCATTTATGTTTTATGGTTTTTTAGATCATTTAGATAAGAAAAAGAAAAAAGAATTAATTGATTTAAAAAAATATAAAGAAACAATTGTTTTTTATGAATCACCACATAGAATTAAAAAAACATTAAATTTAATGTTAGATATTCTAGGAGATAGAAATATTGCTTTATGTAGAGAAATTACTAAAAAACATGAAGAAATCATTAGAGGTCATATTTCTGAAATTATTTCTATTGTAGAAGAATTAAAAGGAGAAATGGTTATTGTTGTTGAAGGTAGTCAAGAAGTAGAAGAAGAAATAACTTTTGAAACAACAATCAAGGAAGACGTAGATATGTATATTGAAAAAGGAATGTCTACTAAAGATGCAATTAAAGAAGTTGCTAAACAAAGAAATCTTAATAAAAATAGTGTTTATCAAGAATACCATTCTAAATAATGGTATTTTTTTGTTTCACGTGAAACAAAAGATAAAATTATATATTTGTGGTATACTATAAGCAGGAGGAACAAGGAAATATGTATAGTAAACAAAGCTACAATTATGGTAGACATGGAAGCAAAAGAAGATTAAAATCCATACCTGTAATTATTACATTATTGGTTGTGATATTGATATTGGGAGGTATTTATTTTTTACTATTTAATGAGAAAAATAAATATGAAGATTATAATACTTATAATGAAACAAATAAACAATATGGAACAGTACAACACTATGAAAAAGAAAATGATGATTTTTACATTTCATTATACTATCCTAAATTAAAAGAAAAGAATTTAAATAAAATTATTAAAGAATCATATAGCACATATTTAAAATCAGAAAAAAAGAAAAAGGATCAAAAAGATATATTATATCTAGATTACTCTTGTAAAAAGATTTATAAACAATACGTTGTTGTTGAATTAGATTATAAGCGTATTAATGAAGATGAGACAAAAACAAAAGCAACAAAATCAATAATGACATATGATTGTAAAACAAATCAATTGTTAACATTAAAAGATTGTTTACATGGTAAATATGGTGATTTATTAAATACTTTAGGAGTGAGTGAGTATGATAAAGAATCAACTTCTATTAAAGTAGATCAAGATAGTTTTACATATTTTATAGATCAAAAACTAAAAAATAAAATTACTATTAATTATAAAGAAAATAAAGATTACATAAAATTAGCAAATAAAAATATTCCATCTAATGCACCATTAGATGTCAAAGCACCTAAGTTAATGAAAGTAGATCCAAAGAAAAAAATGGTTGCTATTACATTGGATGATGGACCACATAAAACATTAACAGAAAGAGCAATGAATGCATTTGAAAAATATAACGGTCGAGGAACATTCTTCGAATTAGGTCAAAACATGAATCTTTATCCAGATATTGTTAAATCAGTTTATGAAAGAGGACATGAGATAGCAAGTCATACATATCAACATGCACAACTTACAAAATTAGATGTTACTGCTTTAGATGAAGAAATTAAGAAAACACAAGAAGCATGTTTTAAAGCCTGTGGAACAGAACCAACATTAATAAGACCACCTTATGGAGCAAAAAATGATACAGTTAAATCTGCATTCTATTCTTATGGTTTAAGTATGATTCTATGGGATGGAGATACAGAAGATTGGCGTTATAGTAAAGTAACAAATGGTGCTCAAATTGTATGTGATAATATTATTAGAGATGCTAAGTCTAAAACTGGTGATGGTAATATTGTCTTGATTCATGATATTCATGAAAATTCTGTTGCTGGATTAGAAATGGCTTTAGATCAATTAAGTAAAGAAGGTTATCAATTCGTTACTGTATCAGATTTATTAAAATATAAAGGACATTCTGAATATAAATAGGGTAACCAAATAATTTAGGGGGAAAGCCAAATTATTTAGGGGACAACTTTAGGG
>NZ_JAJDKB010000034.1:0-31551 GCF_020589955.1 Faecalibacillus sp. TM498 | reverse complement strand
TTGAAGGAAAGAGATATGATGTAGGGGATAAATTTGGATTTATCAAAGCAACAATAGATTTTGCATTAGATAGAGAAGATTTACATGATCAAGTAAGTAAACATATTCAAGATATTGTCAATAATAAGTAGTGATAGGAAGGTAATTTAAATTGGATATATATCAAACGGTTATTTCTCATTACCCTCATTGGAGTAAAATAGAATTAATTGCTGTAGTTATAGTAATGATTATAAGCTTTATTATTTTAGAAAGATTTTATAAAAAAGATAAAATAAATAAAATACAAATGTTTTTTTGTATTTTATTTATTATCTATTTATTACATGTTTATGGATCTACTGTTTTTTCTAGATTACCAAGTAAAAGAATATGTAAGTTAGAAGTATTTTGGTCATGGAAAGAAATATTAAATTCAATGAATACGACATATCCAAAATATGAATTGTTCTTGGAAAATATATTAAATGTTATTATGCTTTTACCTTTAGGTATCTTTTTACCATTAGTATATGGTAAAAAGATAGATTGGAAGGTAGGTTTATTGATAGGTTTTTGTATTTCTTTTTCTATTGAGTTGATGCAATTAATTTTATGTAGAGGAATGTTTGATGTTGATGATATTATTCATAGTAGTTTAGGTTTTTTAATAGGAATAGTAATTACAAACAAAGTATTGTTAATGAATAAAATAAACTAGCAGCCTTAAATTTAGAGGCTGCTTTTTTGCTATTTGATCTAAATTTTATGTTTACATTATTTGTATCTTGTACAATAATAAGATAAAAATAATGACTAACAACCAAGGTTGGTAGAAAGGAAAAAGTATATTGTATAAATATACAATATATTAGTAGTTAAAACATTGGATATATTTCAAACTATTATTTCTCATTATCCTAAATGGAGTAAAATAGAATTAATAACTGTAATTATTGTAATGATTATCAGTTTTATCATATTAGAAAGATATTATAAAAAGAATAAGATAACTAAAACACAAATGTGTTTTAGTATCTTATTTATTATTTATCTTTTACATGTTTATGGATCGACAGTATTTTCTAGATTACCAAGTACTAGAAAATATCAACTAGAAGTATTTTGGTCATGGAAAGAGATTATTCATCCTATAGGGAGATTAGGAACTGCTTCTAGATATGATTTATTTTTAGAAAATATATTAAATATTGTTATGCTTTTACCAATTGGTATCTTTTTGCCATTAGCATATGGTAAAAAGATGGATTGGAAGATTGGATTATTGATAGGTATTAGTATTTCTTTTTCTATTGAGTTATTGCAATTAGTTTTATGTAGAGGTTTATTTGAGTTTGATGATATTATTCATAATAGTTTAGGTTTTTTAATGGGCATATTGATAAACAATAGAATATTAAGAAAAAGTTGTAAATAAAAGTAAATACATGTCGTTCACGCACGAAAAGTAGCCGTTCGTGAACGAAAACAGTAAATAGATAACACAAGTTGTATAATAATAAGTGTTATCTATTTCTTTTTTTATAGAAATAAAAACGGATACAAAAAAGGAGTAACGAAAATGAGTAAAGTATTGGATACAAATCAAAGAGAACAGGCAGGATCAGATTCATATAATAGATTTGAATATCAAGTACATTGGATTGTTTATCATATTATTGAAAATTTCAAAAATGAAAAAATGTGTACAGTTTTTTGTGAATATCATGATGATATGGCTGAATACGATAAAGATAAAAATTATAGTTTTTTTCAAATTAAAACAAAAGAGAAGAATAATAATTGGACTATTTCTGAAATGTCAAAAAAAGCGAAAAATAAAAAGTCATTCCTTGGATTTATTTTTTATAATTTTTTAACTTTTGGGTCAGAGTGTAAATCATGTTTTTTTATTTCGAATATAGATTTTGATAGCGATGTAAAAAAATGGCAAGCATGTATCGAAGATAAAAAGAATATAAAAGAAGAAGATAATGAACTATATAATAAAATAAAATTTAGAATTAAAGATGAATATAAAAATGATAAAATTGATAATTTTGATAATGTATTTGATAAGTTTATTCAGAACACATTTGTATCAAAATCAAATTTACAGCTAGATACATATGAATCACAGACAAAAGGTGAATTTTTTGATAATATTACTAAAAATATATCTATGATAACAGCTCAAGCTATTTATAATCAATTGGTTGAAGATGTTAGGAAAAAAAGTAAAGAAAAGGTATATCCTCCTATTAGTTTTAGAAAACTTATTGATAAAAAAGGAATAGATATTAGTAGTATTAAGAATCAAATAGATTCAAAAATAATAAAGCAAAATGATATAGGGGGATTTTATTTCTTTTTAATTGATAAAGGAATAAGTAACGAAGATGTTAATAGAATTTTAGATGAAAAAAATCAGCATGATTTGAAATGGCAAAATATGTCAATGCTTAAATATCAGCAGATTATATTAGTATTGAAAGAAGTTATTGATAATAATTTTGAAAGAGGGATAGATCAGGTATATGAATCATGTGTAAAAAAATTAAATGATAATAAATATGAATATAAAATACAAATAGATAACTTAAGAAAGTTGGTTGAGGTACTTTATTATGAATATGAATATAGTAAGAGATAATATAAAAGAAAGACAATATCGTTTATTAATAAGAAATTTAAGAAAGCAAGAGGAAAAAAATAATGAAAAGATTATTATTAAAAAAGTTAATAGTCATAAGTAGAAGTGAGCAATCTTCTTTAGAAGTACCTTTTAAAAAAGGTTTAAATATAATACTTGGAGGAAATAAAACAGGGAAATCATCTCTTATAAAAAGTATTTTTACTGCACTTGGTTGTGATTGCTCTAAAATTGAAAAGGATTGGAAAAATTTGATATCAATATATTTGTTGTATTTTGAGTATGGAGATGAACAATACTGCGTACTTAGATGTGGTAAAGAGTTTAGTATTATGAAGGAAGAAAAAAACAATTATACTTGTGTAATTAATACTGAAAAATTTCAATTATTTTGCGATAAATTGATGGAAATATTCGAAGTTAATATGCAATGTGTTATATCAAATAATTCAGAGATAATTAATGTAACTACACCTCTTTTGTTTAGATTTCAATATATTGATCAGGATGATGGATGGTCTGATATAGGAAATGAATTCAAAAATGTAAGATATATCAAAGATTGGAAAGGCGATACAAATAAATTTATTACAGGATACTTAAATAATGATTATTATAAATTGAAGGCAAAAAAAATACAACTTAGCAATGATAAAGAAGAAAAATTGAAGGAACTCAAAAGCAATGAAATGTTTGTGAATAGTATATCTCATGATTTAAAAAAGAAAAGTCAACTAGAAAACTTAAATCAATTGAATACGGTTGATGACGTTCAAAAAAATTAATAAAATTAAGAAATGATACAGATGATTTAAGAAAAAAAGAATATTCAATTAAAGAAAAAATGATTAAACTTGATAATAATATTTTTATGAAAAAAATAGAATTAAATAATATTTATAAAAATATAGAAGAAACGCAAAAAGATATTTCGTTTGCAATGGAGCAAGATGAAGAAATAATTTGTCCAATATGTGGTACAAAGCACAAAAATTCTTTAAATGAGCAATTAAACTTGAGTGCTGGTTTAGAGAATAGTGAAAAATTAAGAAATATATTAGAAGATAAAATAAATGACTTTAAAGAACAGTTAATGAATTTTAATAACGAATATGAAGACATAAAAAATAAAATTTTAAAAAATGAAGAATTAATAAAAGATAGTAAAGAAATGTTATCATATGAAGAATTGTATAAGAATAAGGGAAAGTATGAATTATACAATAAATGCAAACAAGAGTTAGTAAAAATAGAAAGTAAATATAAGAATTTAATAGGTGAAATAGGAGCATTAGATGAACAAATAAAAGAAATAAAATCTAAAAAACGTAAAAATGAAATTACTATGCAATTAAAAGATAAATGTAAAACATTTGCAGAAAAAATTAATCTTCCATCAACATATATAAAATTTAGAGATCTAGTTCAAGTTATTGATCATACTGGTAGTGAAACACCAAGATTGGTTTATATGTATCAATCAGCGCTATATTTGTATAATTTAGAAAGAGGAGGAAATCCATTTAATTTTTATGTTATAGATACTCCGAATCAGCAAGGACAAGATGAAGATAACTTAGAATGTATTTTCAAATCTATGGAACTTTTGTTATCTAATAAAGGGCAAGTGATTGTTGGTACTGAAAGGAAAACAGGTCTAGAGGAAAAGGCTAATAATATAATTAATTTATCGACAAAAAGAAAATGTTTAAATAGTGAAAAATATAACGAACATATAAATCAATTGCAAAGTTATCAACAGATAATTACAGAATATATTAAAAGAAAAGAAATTGAAAATTAATGAATTTTACATGTTGGTAAAAGTAGGTAAGTAAGTTGAATATTAGGAATAGGGTAGCTGATGTTATAAAATTAAATTGTCATACTTATCAATATTTTTTGAAAATGGTAATTGTAGATGATTGGCAACATGTTTTTAAAATGATGTGAAAAAAGAAGAAATGGAAAATATAGATAAAAAATATAATTATACAAATATTGCAAATATATAAGTGGATGTGGGTAATAATGAGTTCAGTAGAAGAAAATATTAGAGATATAAATATTAATAGATTGCTAGAGGGTTATCAATATGGAGATTTACCAGAGGATTATTTATTAGGGAAGTATAAAGATAATTTAAGTTTACTTATAGATGATATCTTTGACAAAAATAATTTATATGATGTATTTAAATTTGATGATGATGGCTTGATCGATATTACAAAGTTAAAAAATTGTGAAAATCCTATGTATATCCATATGGATGGTGCTGAACCAATTAGTTTTTTTGATTTTAAAAAAAATGGGGTGTATCGTGAAATACAAATACCTAATCTTATTTATTATATCTCGTTTATTTATAATTCAATAAAAGCTTTTGATGATATTTTTGGAAAAATATATAATGAAGAAAATGATTTTACAAATTATTCAAATTCATATGTGGTTTTTGATAAAGAATTTAAGATTAGGCATGAATATTCCATGGAAGAAATTACAATTGTTAAAAATGAATTCGCTACAAAAAATAATAAATCAGTAAATCAATTGAGTAATAAAAAATTGGCGGATAAATATTTTGAGTTTTTAGATTCGAATTTATACGTATTAAAACTTGATATAGAATCATTTTATCCAAATATATACACACATTATTTAGAAAGAATAAAAAAGTATGCTCCTTATAAAGATTTAATAGAAAATAATTGCTATTTTGATTTTTTAGATAAATATAATATGAAGGTAAATTCAAATCAAACTAAAGGAATAATTGCAGGTTGTTTTTCATCAAATATTTCATCAGAGTTAATGATGTTATGCGTGGATAATGAGATAGAGAAAATAATAAAAAATGAAGATATTTCTTACATAAGGTATGTTGATGACTTCACTTTTTTTTCAAATTCAAAAGAAAGATTAGAAGAATTTATAGATTTGACACAAAAAATATTAAATAAATATAAATTAAGAATTAATCATTCTAAAACAGAAATCATGGAAAGTGTACTATATAATAATTCTGTAGATTTCAAACAAATTGATTTTGATTTTAATTCTTTAGGAAATATACGGGAAACAACAGATGAAATTAACCATTTGAAAAAGATTTTTAAAAATTATTTAGAAACTAATAATTTAACCGAATGTAAAATATTATTAACAAAAATTAGAAGAAAAATTTCCGATTTATTTTTGGAAAGATCTAGTAATATATTTGAAGCTTCAAATGATAGCTTTTTTGAAAAAGAACGATTCATGAAAATTGAAAATATGGACTATATTATTAACTATTTATTACAGTTGATATTTTATTCACCCGTTATTGCTGTTAATTGCTATAAACTAATAGCGATTATTATAGAATATTATAAGGTAGAAGATATGGATTATGTAAAACTTGTGAATTGTCTTTGCAAAAAAACACATTTAATTAATAATAGATATAATGACACAATAGTTCAAATTTGGCATTACTATATTTTAAATCAGTACAATAATGTTATAGATAAGAAAAAAATGTTTGAAGAATTGAAAATCACAAATGATAAACAAGATGCTGATATCAATCCACTTGTATTAATGACGTTTATTAATGTGGAACATGGAAGTAATAGGGACATTATTAATTATGTAAAAATCAGATATGAAAACCATGTTGGAAAAGTTGGTAAAAAACTTGGAGCAGGTATAATGTTTTCAAAATGGTGGCTGATTTTATTATTGGTACATATAAATGATAAATATAATTATCATTCATTTTATGAATCAAACGCTTTTAATAAAATATGGAAAATGTTATCAAACAATAATATTCTTGAAGACTGATTTATATTACATAAAGTAGATTTCTTTTGCCATATTCTATATGTGTATCACCAGAAGGAAGAGGATTACCAACTCAATTATCATTATTTGATGAAAAACAAGTAGCTGGTCATAAAAGATTAGTAGATGCTATTCATAGTAAAGGTTCTTTAGTGGCTGCACAATTATATCATGCTGGTAGACAAGCAAGTGAAGCCATTACTGGATTAGATCCATTAGCCCCTTCAGCAATTCCTTGTGGAATTTTACAAAATCATCCAAAAGAAATTACTCATGAACAAATGGATCGTATTAAAGAACAATTTAGACAAGCTGCAAGATGGTCTATTGAAGCAGGATATGATATTGTAGAAGTTCATTTTGCTCATGGATATTTATTACATTCATTTATGTCAACTCATACAAATCATCGAACAGATGAATATGGTGGAAGTTTTGAAAACAGAATCAAATATCCAATGGATGTTTTAAAAACTGTTATTGATGAAGTTAATGGAGAAGTGCCTGTACAAATTCGTATAAGTGTTGATGAATATGTAGATGATGGAATGAAATTTGAAGAGGTAAAAACAGTTTGTCATGTAGCTAAAGAAATGGGTGTAGCTTCTATTTCTTTATCAGCAGGATGTTATGATGCTGTTGAATATGCAATTCAACCAATGTTTATTCCTCAAGGATTTATTATACCTTTTGCTAAAGAATTAAAAGCAGAAATTGATATTCCTGTTATTGTTGCAGCAAGATTAAATGATGCACATTTAATTGAAAATGTTGTTGAAAATGATGAAGCAGATATTGTTGCTATTGGTAGAGGTTTAATTGCTGATCCATTATTAGTAGATAAAATTAAAGCACATGATTATGGTAATATTCGTTATTGTATTGCATGTAACCAAGGATGTATTGATCGTGTACTTGGAGGAATGCCTGCACATTGTATGGTCAATCCTGTAGCTGGTGAAGAGTTAACTTGTAAGTTAAAAGGAAAATCTGATAAAAAAGTAGTAATTATTGGTGCTGGTCCTGCCGGAATGGAAGCGGCAATTACAGCTGCTCAAAGAGGTATGAAAGTTACTGTTTATGAAAAAGGTGAATTAGGTGGAAAATTTAAAGCACTATCTACACCACCTGAAAAAGATACATTTACGATGTTTGATCGTTATTTAGTATCTCAAATGAAAAAATATAATATTGAAGTTATCAATAAAAAAGTAAAAGCTGATGATGAATTTGATGCTGATACAATTATTCTAGCAACTGGTTCAAAACAAATTGTTCCACCAATTCAAGGAATTGAACAAGAATTTGTTTTACAAGCAGAAGATGTACTAGAAAATTAAAAAGAATTAAAAGGAAATGTTGTCGTTATTGGTGGCGGCTTAGTAGGAACTGAAACTTGTAAGTATTTAGGAAATCAGGGAGCTCATGTTACATTAGTAGAAATGAAAGATAATATTGCTGATGGTATTGGAGCTACATTTATTGGACATATGTTTGCAAAACTTGCTGAGTATCAAGTAGATGTAAAAACAAGTGAAACAGTAAAAGAAATTAAAAATCACGAAGTTGTTTTATCAAATACAACTGTTCCATGTGATTATGTTGTTATTGCAGCTGGATATAAATCAAGAAATGAACTTGCTGAAGAATTATCTAAAAAATATGATGTAAAAGTTGTAGGAGATGCTTCATCACCTAGAAGAATTCTAGATGCAACAGCAGAAGCATATCGTGTAATTAACGAATTATAATATTTCCTATGAGGTTCAAATGAACCTCATATTTTTTTGGACTAAACGTCCATTGAAAGATAAAATAAGTATAAGAAATGAGACATTTGTGAGACAAACTTGGGACAAATATTGAGTTCATACATGTTATAATCTACTTGTAATAAATCTAGATGACGTTACTTCAACTTAATAGAAAGTAGGTAATTTGTATGGAACCTCTAAATAAGTTAACTTCTGATGGTGCTTGTCGAACAGTATTCAGTAATGATGTCAGTTTTGCATCTTTTTATAATGCAGCTATATTTGAAGGGAAACAAATCATTCATCTTGAAAGACTAGTACGTTTTGAATTTGATATTTCTTTTATTATCAATGATTCAAAAAGAGCAGAAGATAAAAAAAGAAAAAGGGATATTGTCGTTAAAAGTGATATTAATGGAATTTATTGTTTACTGGGGATAGAGCATCAAAGTAGTATTGATGAAACGATGGTTATTCGTTGTGGAATCTATGAAATGTTGGAATTTTTAAAACAGGCAGAAAATAAAGAGTATAAAAGATTAGTTCCTCAAATAATAGTAGTACTTTATATAGGAACAAAGAAATGGAATGGTCCATTAAAACTCAGTGATTATTTTGAAATACCCGAAGAATTAAAGAAATACTTTAATGATTGGAAAATCATTCTTGTAGATGTTAAAGAAATGGATACAAGTAAGATCAGTGATGAACAAACTCGTTACTTTATAGAAACTATACAATCAATATATAAAGGAAGCTATGAAGAATTAAATGGATTAAAAAACATTTCAAAAGAATACTTTTTGTATGCAGCAACTATTACAGGGAGTATAGATCAAGTTGAAAATGTTCTAGAAGGAGATGAGATTGATATGTGTGAAGGAATGGAAAGAATGGCAGAAGGATTTAGAAGAGAAGGAGAAGCACGAGGAGTGATTAAAGGTAGAACTGAAGGTAAATTAGAAGAAAAACAAAATATGTTAAAAGAACAATTAGGTATTAAATTAGAAAGTCTTTCAAGTAATTTAGAAAAACAACTTTCAATACATCAATTGAAAAACTTAATGTATTAACGCATCATATTTTTAATGTTACCAATGAAGATGATGTTTTAAAGTTAATTAACTGAATAATGCATTATATGAAAAGGATAAACATATCTTAAATACGATGTTTATCCTTTTCTATCTATTTTATGTATTTCATCTATTAAATCTTGAATTTCTTTTGGATAAGTTTCTAGTACTTTTTTACCGAGTTCATAAATAAGATTATCTTTGTTTTTAGATGAACCAATATGATAAAAATCTTTGACTTCTTGACTACAAATTAAATTCTCTTGTCTTAATTGATTGATTAAACAAAGACCTTCAATAGATTTAACACGACTTAAAGCTACGTATAGTTGGCCGTTATCAAATGAATAGGGGATTAAATTGACTTGATCATAAGTTTGTCCTTGACTTTTATGCATTGTAATAGCATAAGCAAGCTTTAAAGGTATTTGATAAAAAGCACCTACTTTTTCTTTAGATAGTTGATGATCTTCAATATCCCCATCTTTCTTTTTAGACAAAACATAATTTTCTATAGCCCATTCATGATATCCAAAAGTAACTAATGTTTTATTTGTATCAAGCATAACTGTTACACAATCATCTTCTAATTTATATACTTTTCCAAATGAACCATTTTGATATAAATCTTGTTCAGTATCATTAATTAGTACCATAACTCTAGCTCCTATTTTTAGATGAAGTTCATCTAAAGTAGGTTTATCAAAATTTTTAACATCTCCTACTATTCTAGAATGATAGACTTTAGCTTTATTGGGTAACTTAGAGAGTTTATCTTGATTGATTTGTTCTGCTTTTTTATTAGTAGCAGTTAAAATAATTCCATTTTCAAAAAGTTCTTTTTGACTATGAGTATTAAAATAACTTACACAAGAATAGTCACCTATTCTTGCTTTATTAAGTTCATGAACAAATTCAGGATCCTTTTGTCTAATAACTTCTTTTAATTCAACTGTTTGAAAATCTAAATCTTTCCAATTTGTAGATTCAAAAGCGTAGCCTTTATGATAATGTTCATATATTTTTTCTAAAACTTCACGATCATTATCAGTAGTAACTGGAGGAAGTTGAAAGAAATCACCAACGACAACTATTTGTTTACGAGATAAAGATTTTTCTTCTGCCTTAGTAATTGTTCTTACAACAAAATCAAAAAGATCAACACGACACATACTGATTTCATCTATAATGATAATATCGCTTTCTTGTACAACTTGAGGTACTTTTTGGATATGTTTAATAACTTGTGGCTCAGGGGATACTTGAAAACATCTATGAATAGTTACACCTTGGATATTAATAGCAGCAATACCTGTAGGAGCACAGACAATTACTTTTTTATTTTGTTTTTCCATTTCACTGATAAATAATTTTAAAACAAATGATTTACCTGTTCCTGCACCACCGGTTAAAAAGATATTTTTACCTGATATTAATTGGTTATAGGCATTATATTGATCTTTACTAAGTGATGGTTTAGCTGTTTTTTGAGTATTTTCATTTAAATAGTTCCAAGCTTCTTCTTTAGAAGTAAAACTTTTAAATTGCGCATTTTTAAACTGATTTACTTCATTTTGACATTCTTCCCAAGTATTATAAATACCAGGATGTCTTCCTTTTTTTACAGCATAATATTTCATGATATCACTCCTTGTTTCTATTATGACATATTTATAGCTTTTTGTAATGGGATAAAAATGATATAAAACTTGTGAAATGTTACACATAGCCTTATGTGTAACTTGTTTTTATTTTCACATGATACTAAAATATGTGTAGTTAGAAAAGAGGAGATTTAATTATGGCAAACAGATTTGTATTAAATGAAACAAGTTATCATGGAAAAGGAGCAATTGAATCAATTCCTGAAGAAGCAAAAGCAAGAGGATTCAAAAAAGCTTTAGTATGTTCAGATCCAGACTTAGTAAAATTTGGAGTAACAGCAAAAGTTACTGATTTATTAGATAAAGCAGGATTAGCTTATGAACTATATTCTAATATCAAACCGAATCCAACAATTGAAAATGTTCAACAAGGTGTTAAAGCATTACATGATGCTGGAGCAGATTATATGATTGCTATTGGTGGTGGTTCATCAATGGATACAGCAAAAGCAGTAGGTATTATTGATAAAAACCCTGAATTTGCTGATGTAAGAAGCCTAGAAGGTGTTGCACCAACTAAAAATCCTTGTACTCCAATCTTTGCAGTTCCTACAACAGCTGGTACTGCTGCTGAAGTAACAATCAACTATGTAATCACAGATGTTGAAAAAGATCGTAAAATGGTATGTGTAGACGTACATGATATTCCAGTTGTAGCATTCGTTGACCCAGATATGATGTCATCAATGCCTAAAGGATTAACTGCTGCTACAGGTATGGATGCCTTAACTCATGCTATCGAAGGTTATATTACTAAAGGTGCTTGGGAAATGTCAGATATGTTCCATATCAAAGCTATCGAAATTATTTCTAAATCATTAAGAGGTGCAGTAGAAAATACTCCTGAAGGTAGAGAAGGTATGGCTTTAGGTCAATATGTTGCAGGTATGGGATTCTCTAACGTAGGTTTAGGATTAGTTCACTCAATGGCTCATCCACTTGGAGCTTTATATGATACACCTCATGGTGTTGCTAATGCTATCATCTTACCAACAGTTATGGAATATAATGCACCATATACTGGTGAAAAATATAAAGACATTGCAGAAGCAATGGGTGTAGATACTACTGGTATGTCTCAAGAAGAATATCGTAAAGCAGCTGTAGATGCAGTTAAACAATTATCTAAAGATGTTGGTATTCCAGCTGACTTAAAAGAAATCGTTAAAGAAGAAGATTTACAATTCTTAAGTGAATCTGCTTTAGCTGATGCTTGCTGTCCAGGTAACCCAAGAAATACAAGTGTAGAAGAAATCAAAGAATTATATAAATCATTATTATAATAATAAAACAGTCCTCAATGAGGGCTGTTTTTTTGTTTTAAAATGTAAAAAAAGAAAATTTTGTTATTAATTTCACAATAAAGTTGACTTTTTATGAGGTTTCAATATAATTCTTTTTACATGTTAAAAAGGGGAAATTCGATGGAAAAAAATAAAAAATCAAGTTTTTCAGGCCGTTTAGGATATGTTATGGCGGTTGCTGGTTCGGCTGTTGGATTAGGAAACATTTGGCGTTTTCCATATCTTGCGGCTAAATATGGTGGAGGTACTTTTTTATTTACTTACGTTATTTTAGCGTTAACAGTTGGTTTTGCTTTACTTGTAAGTGAAACAGCATTAGGAAGAAAGACCGGAAACAATCCAATCAAAGCATATAAAATCTTAGGAGCAAAAAAATTAAAGATTGGTGGTTGGTTGAATTCAATTATTCCAATGTTGATAGTTCCTTATTACTGTGTTGTTGGTGGTTGGGTATGTAAATACTTATTTGAATATTTAAGAGGATCAAGTCAAATCTTGACACAAGATACCTATTTTTCAAATTTTATTGCTAATCCAATTAGTCCAGCTTTTTGGTTAGTTGTTTTTGCAGTATTAACTTTTATTGTGGTTATTAAAGGTGTAGAAAAAGGAATTGAAAAAGTAAGTAAAATCTTAATGCCTATTTTAGTAGTGATAGCTATTTTTATTTCAATTTATGGTTTAATGACACCAGGGGCTATTGAAGGTTTAAAATATTATATCATTCCTGATTTTTCTAAATTCAGTATTATGACGGTCATTGCTGCGATGGGGCAAATGTTCTATTCTTTATCGATTGGAATGGGAATTTTATTTACTTATGGTTCTTATATGAAAAAAGATGTTGATATGGAAAAAGCAATTTCTCAAGTAGAAATTATGGATACATTGATTGCTTTTTTAGCGGGGTTAATGATTATTCCTGCAGTCTTTGCATTTTCAGGAAAAGATAGTTTAAATGCTGGAGCGTCTTTAATGTTTATTACAATGCCAAAAGTATTTAATTCACTTCAATTAGGTGGATTTATTGGTGGTGTATTCTTTTTACTTGTCTTATTTGCTGCTTTAACATCGGCTATTTCTTTAATGGAATGTTCAGTCGCAACTTTAATGGAACAATTCCATATTTCTAGAAAAAAAGCAGCTTTAGCAATGATTATTGAAATGTTGGCTTTAGGAATTCCTATTTCACTTGGCTATGGTGTTTTAGGATGGATTCAACCATTAGGAATGACTTTATTAGATTTCTTTGATTTTGTCACAAATTCATGTATGATGCCAATTTCAGCGTTATGTACAGCTTTATTAATTATTTTTGTAACAAAATTAAAAACAATTTCAGATGAAATTAAAATATCATCTGCTTTTAAAAGAGAAAAAGTCTATAATTTTGTGATGAAATATATTTGTATTCCAACATTATTAATTATTTTATTAAGTTATATTTTATCAACATTTGGAATTATTACGTTATAAAAAAGCTTTTTTAAGCTTTTTTTCTTTTTGGACATAAAAAAGACATTTTTTATGTGTATAATATATTAGAAATAAAATGAGCTTTTGTATTTGTCAAATAAAACATTTGTGCTATAATTTATTTGTTTAATTATGCCTAAGTGTAAAGGAGGATGTCTTTATGGACAAAATAAGTGAAAAGATAAAAGCAGCCCGCATTGCCAAAGGCGTTACAATAGAGGAAGTCGCAGAAGCAACATTGTTATCTGTTAATATCATTAAAGATATAGAAGACGGTGCTTTTGAACGATTTGTTGGAGACGAGCTATATGTAAAAATGTATCTTAAAAAAATAGCAAGATACTTAGAAATAGATGAGACGATTGCTGATGATTATTATGCAATTACGAGAGAAATTAAAAAGGCTGATTTAAAAGATTTAGAAAATAAAAAAGAAGATATAGGATCTGTTACTTTTGTAGATAAAGTAAAAAATATTCAACCAACTAAAAAACAACCGACAAGAAAGGGAGTTTATGAAGATCACTATATCTTAAGATATGTTAAATATGCAATTGTCATTATTATTGTCATTGCTATTATTATTGTACTTGGATATTCATTTGTCTTTATGAAATCAAATGATTCATCATTTAAAAATAGTAATACATCTAAAACAGAAACAAGTGAAACTTTAAAGAAGAAAACAACAGAAACAGATAAAAAGAAAACAACAAAATCTGATACAACGAAAAAAGATGAACAAACATCTACTGAAATAACTTTTACTAAAAATGCTGATGGTGATTATAGTTTTAAATTACCTGATGGATATGATCAAGAAACTTTTAAATTAAAGGTAGACTTTACATTTGCGACAACTGTTGATCTACATGTTAATGGTGATCCTAACAGTTATCAAACTGATACATTTAAAAAAGGTGTTTATAGTAGTAATCTTGCTAATATTTCAGCATCAGATGCTTTAAAAGATGATTCTGCATGTGAAAGTGTTGAATTAGAATTTAATGTGAATGATTTCCAATATTTGGAATTTTCATATAGTTGGAACTTAGGACATCGTTATTATATTAATGATCAAAAAATTCCATTAGAAGAAAATGATCATTATGGAACAAGCTCTAATGGTAGAGTAAGAACATTTAAATTAACGATGGTCAAATAATGAATTTACCTAATAAATTAACGATTACAAGAATAATCCTTGTTCCAATTCTTATTCTTATTTATATGTTTCCTTATGCAACGTTTGGAATCAATGTACCTATGTATCATATTTTGAATGCTGATATTTCACTTGTTAATATTGTTATCTTTATTATTTTTGCAGTTGCTTCGTTAACTGATTATTTTGATGGACAAATTGCAAGAAAATCTAAATTAATTACGACTTTTGGTAAGTTTGCTGATCCGATTGCAGATAAACTATTAATTAATACGATTTTTCTTTTACTAGCAAGTGATGGAACAATTTCTATCATTATTCCTATTATTATGATTTCTAGGGATACGATCGTAGATGCCATTCGTTTGGTGGCTGCTAATAAACAAGTTGTTATTGCAGCAAAATATTTAGGAAAATTAAAAACTGTGACACAAATGATCAGTGTGATATTCTTATTATTAAATGATTTTCCTTTTTCAATCATTCATTTACCAATTGGTCAAATAAGTGTATGGATTGCTTGCGTGATTTCAATAGTAAGTGGTATTGATTATTTTATGGATAGTAAAGATATGTTAACGGAGTCAATGTAATGAATGAACTTTCTGAATTATTAATAAAAAATAATATTTCTATTGGAACTGTAGAAAGTTTTACAGTAGGAAATTTTGCGACAATGCTAGGAAATATTCCTGGCATTTCTAAGGTTTATAAGGGTTCTTTAGTCACTTATCAAAGTGAAACGAAAGAAAGGCTTTTAGGAATTGAACATCCATTGATTGAAAAGTACGGTGTTGTTTCTAAAGAAATTGCTACTTTAATGTGTGTTAATGGTAAAAGTATTTTAGATGTTGATCTATGTGTTTCTTTTACAGGAAATGCTGGACCGGATGCAATGGAAGGAAAACCGGTAGGAGAAGTCTATATTGGTATTGCTTATGAAGATGTTGTTGTTTATAAATTGAATTTAGAAGGTAGTCGAAAAGAGATTGCTTTAAAGGCAATAGATTTTGCTCAAAAGAAAGTAATTGAAAAAATTTTAAAAAAATAAAAGAAAAAATGAAAAATAAAGCATATATAGGAATAGGAGGTATTATTTATGGCTGGAAAAAAAGAAGTAGAAACAAAAGATGCTAAAAAAGCACAAGCATTGAATGATGCAATCAAACAAATTGAAAAGCAATTTGGAAAAGGTTCTGTTATGAAGCTTGGAGATCGTGCAGCTGTTGATGTGGCTGTTATTCCAACAGGTTCTTTAACACTTGACATGGCTTTAGGAATAGGTGGCTATCCTAAAGGAAGAATTATTGAGATTTATGGTCCAGAATCAAGTGGTAAGACAACACTTACATTACATGCGATTGCTGAAGTGCAAAAACAAGGTGGTACAGCTGCGTTTATTGATGCCGAACATGCCATTGATCCTGTTTATGCTAAAAATCTAGGAGTTAATATTGATGAATTGATTCTTTCACAACCAGATAGTGGTGAACAAGGTTTAGAAATTGCTGAAACACTTGTACGTTCTGGAGCTATTGACTTAGTAGTTGTTGACTCTGTTGCTGCACTTGTTCCTCAAGTGGAATTAGATGGCGAAATGGCTGATCAACAAATGGGATTGCAAGCAAGATTAATGTCTAAAGCTTTACGTAAACTTTCAGGGGTTATGAATAAAACAGATTGTACAATTATTTTCATTAACCAATTACGTGAAAAAATTGGTGTTATGTTTGGAAATCCAGAAACGACTACTGGAGGAAGAGCTTTAAAATTCTATTCTTCTGTGCGAGTAGAAATCAGAAGAAGTGAAGCAATTAAAAATGGTACGGAAATTGTTGGGAATAAAGTCAATATCAAAGTTGTTAAAAATAAAGTGGCACCACCATTTAAATCAACACAAGTCGATATTATTTATGGTAAAGGTATTTCAAGAGATGGTGAAGTCTTGGATTTAGCAGTTGATAAAGATATTGTTGATAAATCCGGTGCTTGGTATGCTTATAAGGGTGAAAAGATTGGACAAGGACGTGAAAATGCAAAACGATATCTTGTTGAACATCCTGATATAATGAATGAAATTACGGAAGCAATCAAAGCTTCATTAATGCCTGTAGAAGAAGAGGAATTGTAAAAATTCCTCTTTTTAACTTGTTATTGTCAAAATAAGCAATTTGACATATAATATACTTGTGCGCAAAACACGTTTAATAAACATAGTAAAGACTATGTAAATATTAATTATTATAACCGAAACAACCGGTGAATGATTGGATAATCAATCATAAAAAATGTGCATAGAGAAAATGGAGGGTGGAATATGCCAGGTTTAAATATTGCCACTATTTTATCCTATGTTCTAGCTGTCGCTGTTGGGGTTCTTATTTATTTTGTATATGCAAAACTAAATATTTCAAAAGCTAATGTAAGTGCTCAAAAGATTATTGATGATGCAACGAGTAAAGCTGATAATCTAGTTAAAGAAGCTATTTTAGATGCTAAAACTCAAGCTTATGAATTAAAATTAGAAGCAGAAAAAGAAATTAAAGAACAAAAACAAGAAATTACTGAACTTGAAAATAATCTTTCAGAACGTGAAAAAGGTATTGAACGAAGAGATATTGCTGTTCAAGGTAAAGAAGACGTTCTTGAACAAAGAATTAAACAATTAGATATTAAAGAAGCTGGAATAGATAAATTAGAGGCTGAATTAAAAGATAAAATTGATTCTAAAGTTGTTGAATTAGAAAAAGTTGCCGCTATGTCAGCAAGAGAAGCTAAGGAAGAATTGTTCAAACAAGTTGAACAACAAATTTCGTTAGAAATGTCTGCTTACATAAAAGAACAAGAAGAAGAAGCTAAAAGTAAAGCTGCTGATATGTCTAGAGACATTATTGCCAATGCAATTAATCGATACGCTCAAGAAGAGGTTACTGAAAGAACAGTAACTGTTGTTGATCTTCCAAGTGAAGAAATGAAAGGACGTATCATTGGACGTGAAGGTCGTAATATTAAAGCAATCGAACAAGCAACAGGTGCAGATTTAATTATTGATGATACACCTGAAGCAATTACGATTTCTTGCTTTGATCCAGTAAGAAGAGAAGTTGCTCGTTTATCATTAGAAACTTTAATTAGAGATGGACGTATTCAACCAGGAAGAATCGAAGAAGTTGTTGATAAAACAAGAAAAGAATTAGATGAAGTTATTAGTAAAACTGGAGAAAATGCAATTTTTGAATTAGGTATTTCTCGTATTGATAAAGAAATTGTTAAACAAATTGGTAAATTAAAATATCGTACAAGCTATGGTCAAAATGCGCTTCAACATTCATTAGAAGTTGCACATTTAGCAGGAATTATGGCTGCTGAATTAGGATTAAATCAACAATTAGCTAAACGTGCAGGTCTATTACATGATATTGGTAAAGCAATGGATCATGAAATGGAAGGAAGCCATGTTGAATTAGGTGCAAAATTCGCAAAAAAACATGGAGAACATCCAACTGTTATTAATGCAATTGCTTCACATCATGGGGATGTACCAGCAACAAGTGTTATTTCTATTTTAGTAGCTGCTGCTGATACATTATCAGCTGCTAGACCAGGAAGTCGAAGTGAAACAATTGAAAATTATATTCAAAGACTTGAAAAACTTGAAGAAATGGCTAAAAGCTTTGATGGTGTCGATCGTGTCTATGCAATTCAAGCAGGACGTGAAATTCGTATCGTTGTAAAACCTGATAAAGTGGATGATCTAGCAAGTCATAAGATTGCACGTGATATTAAGACAAAGATTGAAGAAGAATTAACTTATCCAGGACATATTAAAGTTACTGTTATAAGAGAAATTCGTGCGAGTGAAATTGCAAAATAAAAGGGAAATCAATTCCCTTTTTTTTTATATATGTTAAAATGTCTTTACGAAATGAGGAAAGAAAATGAAAGTTTTATTTATAGGAGATATCGTTGGAAATGTAGGACGACAAATGATAGAAGATTATCTTTATCGTATTCGAAAAGATTATCAAATTGATTTTGTAATCGCAAATGTTGAAAATGCGACACATGGTAAAGGATTAAATAGAAAACATTATGATTTCTTTACTTTTGAAGGTGTTGATTGTATGACAATGGGGAATCATACTTTTGATAAAAAAGAACTTCTTGATTTTATTGATGAAGCTGATCGCCTTGTTGTTCCTTTCAATCAACCAAGTATTTTACCAGGAGTCCATACAAGAGTATTTAATGTTAAAGGTACAAAAATAAGAGTAACCAATGCACTTGGATGTGTCTTTATGGATAACCGTTATTCGAATCCTTTTGATCATATTGATGATTATCTAAATCTTGAACAAGATATTCATATTATTGATATTCATGCAGAAGCAACCAGTGAAAAAATAGGTTTAGCTTATTATTGTAAAGATAAAGTACAAGCGGTCTTAGGAACACATACACATGTACAAACAGCAGATGAAAGAATTATTGATAAAAAAGTAGCATTTATTTCTGATGTAGGAATGACAGGACCTTATTTAAGTTCTTTAGGGTGTGATTTAGATAGTGTGATTACGCGTATGAGAGGTTTAAGTTCAAAATTTTTAATTTCTGAAAATTCAGGACAGTTTTCAGGTGTCGTGATTGAATTTAATGACAAACACCAACCTATCTCTATTGAAAGAGTTTTGATCAATGATGATCACCTATATCGAGCATCTTAGGATGCTTTTTTGTTATTTTTTTAATGATAATTCATATAGTGAATTAGGAGGCAAAAATATGGAAATAATTAAAGTATCTTCAACATCTGTTCCTAATCACGTTGCAGGAGCAATAGCATCATTAATGAGGGAACAAGATAAACTTATGATTCAAACAATTGGTGCAGCAGCACTTAATCAAGCAATTAAATCAATTGCAATTGCTAGAGGATATATTATACCAACAGGTAAAGAGCTTATCTGTGTTCCTTCTTTTCATGATTTAATGGTCGATGATAAAAGGATTACTGCCTTAAGACTTGTAATAGAATTACGTTAATTTTTAGTGAAAAGGGTTTCTTTTTTTAAAAATTCATTGTATAATACTGACATGTAAATGGAGGTTTTTTAAAATGGCAAAATGTAAATTATTAATGCAAACAGGACAAGTTCAAAAAATTATTGATTTCTTTGATGGATATTCAGATGATAAAGTATCATGTAAATATATTAAAAAAGTAGGAATCAAAGCTGAATTTGAATGTGAAACTGAATTATCACCTGAAGAAGCAGCAGGTCATTGTAAAGGAGTATTTAAAGGAACTCCAGAAGGTAAAGTATTATACTTCTCAATTCAACCAGACGGATTCTTTGGATAAGATAAAAATGATAAGGACTGATAAGTCCTTATTTTTTTCTAGCCAAAAGATAACTTTATGTATATAATAGGAAAGAAATGTGGTGAAAAAATGAAAGATTATAGTGAATATTTTAAAGGGCCAAATTTAAAAGAGGCTCAAAAAAGAAGTAGAAAACAAGTTGATCATTTAAAAGATGCTTTTGAAATACCTAGTGATATGGTAAGTGTAGGTAAAGGAAAAACTTATTATATTCATACTTATGGTTGTCAAGCGAATGAACGTGATGGTGAAACATTAGCAGGTATTTTTGAAATGATGGGATATACAGCTGCTAAAGAAATCGAAGAGGCAGATGTCATTTTATTAAATACTTGTGCTATTAGAGAAAATGCAGAAGAAAAAGTATTTGGGAAAGTAGGTTATGTTAAAAACTTAAAGAAGAAAAAACCAAATCTTATTTTTGGTTTATGCGGTTGTATGGCACAAGAAGAAGTTGTTATTAAAAGAATATTAGAAAAACACCCACATATAGACTTAATCTTTGGAACACATAATATTCATCGTTTACCAACTTTATTAAAAGAAGCAATGTTTAGTAAAGAAATGGTTGTAGAAGTATGGTCTAAAGAAGGGGATGTTATTGAAAATACGCCTGTTACACGTGCTAATGGACATAAAGCATGGGTCAATATCATGTATGGATGTAATAAATTCTGTACGTATTGTATTGTGCCTTATACAAGAGGAAAAGAACGTTCTCGATTAATGGATGATATTATTGAAGAAGTTAAAGGATTAAAAGCAGATGGGTATCAAGAAATCACTTTACTTGGACAAAATGTCAATAGTTATGGAAAAGATTTAGAAGAAGACTATGATTTTGCGACTCTTTTAGAAGAAGTTGCTAAAACTGGAATTGCACGTATTCGTTTTACAACAAGTCATCCATGGGACTTCTCTAGAGAAATGATTGAAATCATTAATCAATATGATAACATCATGCCTTATATCCATTTACCAGTACAATCAGGAAATACAGAAATCTTGAAATTAATGGGTAGAAGATATACAAGAGAACAATATTTAGAACTTTTCCACATGATTAAAGAAGTGATGCCAGATTGTTCAATTACAACAGATATTATTGTTGGTTTCCCAAATGAAACAGAAGAACAATTCCAAGATACACTTTCTTTATATGAAGAATGTGAATACGATTTAGCCTATACATTTATCTATTCTCCTCGTGAAGGAACACCTGCTGCTAAAATGCAAGACAATGTGCCGTTTGAACAAAAACAAGACCGTTTAGAAAGATTAAATGAAGTTGTTAAAGAAAAAGCTTTAAAACAAAATCAACGTTTCTTAAATCAAGTTGTGGATGTTTTAGTAGATGGTCCATCTAAACGTGATGAAACAATGATGACAGGATATACTGCACATCAAAAATTGATCAACTTCAAAGGGCGTAAAGAAGATATTGGTAAAATTGTGCCTGTAAAAGTCACAGAAGTAAAAACTTGGGCTTTAAAAGGTGAACAAGTTGACTAGAATTGAAGAGCTTGCTAGAAAATTAAATCAAGAAATTTTAGCTTTAGAAGTTGTTCAAGAATATCAAAAGTATGAAAAACTTGTTTTAAATGATGAAAAACTTAAACAATTAGAAAAAGAATTAAAAGTATTACAAAAAAAGATTGTCAATCAAAAAGCAAAACAGGATGATCGAGTTACAAAAACAATTCAAGAATATCAAGAAAAAAAAGCATATTATGAAAATCATCCATTAGTTGTTAATTATTTATATTTACAAAATGAAGTGAATGAAATCTTACAAACAATCAATCAACAAATGAATAATGCTTTAAAGTAGGGAAACCTACTTTTTCTTTTTATTATTGACTTATTTAAATTTGGGGATTATAATTTTTCAAAAATATAGAAAGAATAAGGAGATAAAAAAATGGCATTTTACTTTGAAGAACCATCGCGTACTTTTAATGAATATTTATTAGTTCCAGGATACTCATCAGCTGAGTGTCGTGCTGAAAACGTAAGTTTAAAAACACCATTAGTTAAATTTAAAAAAGGTGAAGAACCTGCATTATCACTAAATGTTCCATTAGTTTCAGCAATTATGCAAGCTGTATCTGATGACAATATGGCAATTGCCTTAGCTAAAGAAGGTGGAGTTTCATTTATTTATGGATCTCAATCAATCGAAAGCCAAGCAGCTATGGTAAGACGTGTTAAAAATTATAAAGCTGGATTCGTTCCAAGTGATTCAAACTTATCACCTGAATCAACTTTAAAAGATGTTTTAGATTTAAAAGAAAAAACTGGACATTCAACAATGGCAGTTACAGCAGATGGAACTGCTAACGGTAAATTATTAGGAGTTGTTACTGGAAGAGATTATCGTATTTCTCGTTTATCAATGGATACAAAAGTTGAAACTTTTATGACACCATATGATAAACTAATTTGTGCAGATTTAGGAACATCTCTTAAAGAATGTAATGATATGATTTGGGATAACAAATTAAATTCATTACCTGTAGTAGATGCTGAACAAAGATTACATTATTTCGTATTTAGAAAAGACTATGAAAATAGAAAAAATAATCCAAATGAATTATTAGATGAAAATAAACGTTACATTGTTGGTGCTGGAATCAACACACGTGACTATGCTACACGTGTTCCTGCATTAGTAGAAGCTGGTGCTGATGTTTTATGTATCGATTCATCTGAAGGATTCTCAGAATGGCAAAAATTAACAATCGATTGGATTAGAGAAAATTATGGTGATACTGTTAAAGTAGGTGCCGGTAACGTTGTTGATGCAGAAGGATTTAGATTCTTAGCTGAATGTGGTGCTGATTTCGTTAAAATTGGTATCGGTGGAGGATCAATTTGTATCACTCGTGAACAAAAAGGTATTGGTCGTGGACAAGCTACAGCAACAATCGAAGTAGCTAAAGCAAGAGATGAATACTTTAAAGAAACAGGAATTTATGTACCAATTTGTTCAGATGGTGGTATCGTTCATGATTATCATATGACATTAGCCTTAGCGATGGGTTCTGATTTTATTATGCTAGGTAGATATTTCTCAAGATTTGATGAATCTCCTACAAATAAAGTTCAAATTAATGGACAATATATGAAAGAATATTGGGGTGAAGGTTCTGCTCGTGCTCGTAACTGGCAACGTTATGATATGGGTGGAGATGCTAAACTTTCTTTTGAAGAAGGTGTAGATTCTTATGTACCATATGCTGGAAGTTTAAAAGATAATGTTGGTTTATCATTATCAAAAATTAAACATACAATGTGTAACTGTGGTGCTTTAACAATCCCTGAATTACAACAAAAAGCTAAAATCACTTTAGTATCAGCTACTTCAATTGTTGAAGGTGGCGCACATGATGTTGTGTTAAAAGACGCTAAAGAACAAAAATAAGACTTCGTTGAAGTCTTTTTTTTATTTTTAGACATATTGTTATATGGGGTGACAAAATGGCTGGTAAAGTGTATGAAATCATGACCAAGGCAACTTTATCAAAAGGAACGAAAAAAACGATTTCTAAATATGATTATGTTGTTAATGAGATTGATAAAATACTAGGATGTTGGATTTGTAATCATCAATATCAAGGAATCATTAGGGAGCATCAAGCATTTATAGAAGGAAGTTTTGATTTGCATATTTGGTATAGTCATTTAAATGAAAGTTATTTATTAAAACAACAAGTGCATTACCAAGATGCTATTGATTTAAATATGAAAGATCATCAACTCAGTCAAAATGATCAAATTATTGTTGAAAGTCAATACTTACCTCGATGTATCCATGCAACCTTAGAAAATAAAACAATGCACATCGAAATAGAAAAACAAATGTCTTTAAAAATCATTGGTAATACAACAATTCTTGTAGAAAGTAAAACAAATGATGAAGAACTTGAAATGAAAATTAATCCCGATTTCATAACATAGAAAGATGTTTCTTTCTATGTTATAATAATCAACGAATTAGAATGAGGTGTAAAAATGAAACAAAAATACAGTCCAATGATGATGCAATATTTAGGTATCAAGGAACAAAATAAAGATTCTATTGTGATGTTTAGATTAGGGGATTTTTATGAAATGTTCTTTGATGATGCGATGGTTGTTTCTAAAGAACTAGAACTTGCTTTAACAGGGAAAAATGCCGGCGCTAAAGAAAGAGTTCCAATGTGTGGGGTTCCTTTTCATAGTGCGAGTGGATATATTCAAAAATTAGTAGATAATGGACATAAAGTCGCGATTGTTGAACAATTAACAGATCCTGGAAAAAAAGGTATTGTTGAACGTGGTGTTGTTCAAATTGTCACACCAGGTACTATTTTTGATGAATCGATGACAAAGAATAAAAATAATTATATCGCGTGTATGATGATTTTTGATTTTGTTTATACGCTTGCTTTTTGTGATATTACAACAGGTGAATTTCAAGTCATCAATATTGATAAAAAGGATCATCTTTTAAATAATCAATTAGCTTCGATGGAAGTTAAAGAAATTGTTGTTAAAAGTGATTGTACATATAACTTTAATGATTCAATTATGGTATCTCATTATGATAATGAAACATTTAATGAAAAATATCGAGATATTTTTCATAATATAAAAGATTTAAAAGAAATCAAAGTATCTACTTTATTATTAAATTATTTAATTGAAACACAAAAAAGAGACTTGGAACATCTTCAAATGATTGAAGAAATCAATAATCAAGATTTTATGACAATGGATCTTTATACTAAAAAATCATTAGAATTAACTGAAAATTCTAAAGATCATGAAAAATATGGTTCCTTATTTTGGTTATTAGATATGACAAAATCAGCAATGGGAGCAAGACTTTTAAAAAATTATATTGATCGACCACTTTTAAAAAAAGAAGCCATTGAAGAAAGATTAGATATTGTTGAAATCTTTACTCAACAATTTATTCAAAGAGAAAGTATTAAAGAAATATTAAAAGAAATCTATGACTTAGAAAGACTATCAAGTCGTATTGCTTTTGGAAACATTAATGCAAGAGATTTAAAATGGATTGCTTCTTCTTTAAAAGTCTTACCAGAATTAAAACAACAACTTTATTCATTCAATGAACCTTTAACAGATCAATTAGCCAATCAAATCATTGATCTATCACATATTACAAAACTCATTGATGATGCTATTATTGATAATCCTCCTCTTACGATTAAAGAAGGAAATATTATCAAAGATCATTTTAATGAAGAATTAGATGAATTACGTTATTTAAGAGATCATGGAAAACAATGGTTAGTTGATTTTGAACAAAAAGAAAGAGAAAAAACAGGTATTAAAAACTTAAAAGTTGGGTATAATCGTGTCTTTGGTTATTATATTGAAGTTACAAAAGGAAGTTTAGATCTTGTTAAAGATGAATTCGAATATACAAGAAAACAAAGTTTATCGAATGCAGAAAGATTTATTACGCCTGAATTAAAAGATATGGAAAGTAAGATTTTATCGGCACAAGATAAAATTCAAAAATTAGAATATGTTTTATTTACTCAAGTTAGAAATGAAACCAAAAAAGAAGTCCATTTGATTCAAGATGTTTCGAAAATTATCGCGCGTGTAGATGTTTATCAATCTCTTGCAATGTTAGCAAGTGAAAATAGTTATGTAAGACCTGTCTTTAATGATCAAAAAATCATGGATATTAAAGAAGGTAGACATGGTGTCATTGAAAAAGTCATGGGGCATGGTAAATATGTACCTAACGATGTTTCAATTGATGAAAATTCACCAGTTATCTTAATTACAGGGCCAAATATGGGTGGTAAATCGACTTATATGAGACAAGTAGCTTTAATTGTTATTATGGCGCAAATTGGTTCGTTTGTTCCTGCTAAATATGCGAATCTTACAATCTTTGATCAAATCTTTACGCGTATTGGAGCAAGTGATGATTTAATTAGTGGTCAATCAACTTTCATGGTAGAAATGTTAGAAGCGAATAATGCTTTACGTTTTGCTAGTGAAAAATCGTTGATTTTATTTGATGAAATTGGTCGAGGAACAGCAACTTTTGATGGAATGGCTATTGCCCAGGCAATGATTGAATATATTGCCAGTGAAATTCATTGTATGACATTATTTTCAACCCACTACCATGAACTTACATTTTTAGAAGATAAAGGTCTTGGTATCCAAAATGTTCATGCTAGTGCTAGAGTAGATAATGATCATTTAGTATTTGAATATTTAATTAAAAAAGGACGTTCTAATAAATCTTATGGGGTCAATGTGGCTAAACTTGCTAAATTACCAGATGAAGTAATCAATCGTGCTAATTTAGTATTAGAAACACTTGAAGAAAATAACGTAGAAGATTGTTTAATTGAAGAAAAACAAGTTCAAGTTATTGAAAAAGAAAGTGAAGTTGAAAAATATTTAAAGACAATTGATCCAATGGCTTTATCACCATTAGATGCTTTGTCAACTTTAATCGAATTAAAGAAATTAGTAAAGTAGAGGTGGCCTATGAAAATAAAACAACTTGATGATATTTTAGCAAATAAAATAGCAGCTGGTGAAGTCATTGAAAGACCAGCAAATGTTGTCAAAGAATTAGTTGAAAATAGTATTGATGCCTCTTCTTCTAAAATAGATATTATTATAGAAGAAGGAGGAATGAATTTAATTCAAATTATTGATGATGGATCAGGAATGGATAAAGAAGATGCATGCCTTTGTTTTTCAAGACATGCAACAAGTAAAATCTATAATGATCAAGATTTATTTTGTATTCAAACATTAGGCTTTAGAGGCGAAGCTATTCCTTCCATTGCTTCTATTTCTCGTTTTGTTTTAAAAACCAGTGATGGAAGTCAAGGATCAACAGTAATTTATGAATTTGGTAAATTTATTGAACAAAAACAAAGTGATCTTAATAGAGGAACAAATATTTCTGTTTCAAAGCTTTTTCAAAATGTACCAGCAAGATTAAAATATGTAAAATCTGTCAATGCTGAATTTGCACATATACAAAATTATGTAGAAAGACTTTCTTTATCTCATCCAGATATTGCTTTTACTTTAATACATAATGATAAGATGACTTATAAAACAAATGGAAATGGAAATTTATTAGAAGTTATTCATCAGATTTATGGGTTATCTGTGGTTAAAAATATGTTGAATTTAAAAGCTGGAAATGATGAATTTCAAATAGAAGGTTTTATTGGTAAAATTGAAGTGAATAGGGCAAGTAAGAATCATATTGTTACGATGGTCAATCATCGTATTGTTAAAAATCAAGTAGCAATCGATGCTATTAATCAAGCATATCGTAAATATTTAGCAGATAATCGTTATCCTATTGCAGTCATCAATATTGAAATTGATCCTTATTTAGTGGATGTCAATGTTCATCCAAGCAAGTTAGAAGTTAAGTTTTCTAAAGAATACGAATTAAAACAATTAATTTTTGATGCGGTATCTAAAACTTTAGAAAATGTAAATTTAACCTATCAAGTTAAAGAAGAAAGACCAATCTTTAAACCACAACTAGATCAAATGGATCTAGATATTGATTTTAGACAAGAAATTCCTACAAAAGTTCAAGAAAAACCACAAGCTTCATTTATTCAAGAAAAAAAACAACCACTATTTGTACATGAAGAAAAAAATGAATATATAACAGAACCTGTAGAAAAGCTTGTTGAAGAACCTATCCAACTTGAAAAAGTTGAAGTGTCTTTAAAAGAAATGAAAAAGAAAATATTTGTAAAAGCACAAATTCATGGAACTTATATTGTAGGTGAAGATGATAGTGGAATGTATTTGATAGATCAACATGCCGCACAAGAAAGAATCAATTATGAATATTTTCTGGAAAAATATAGTCATCCAGATATGACAATGAGAGATTTATTAGTACCTATTACAGTTGAATATCCTTTAAGTGAATGTATGATGATTGAAGAAAGAAAAGACTTATTAAAAGAAGTTGGCATTGATTTAGAGCCTTTTGGTAATGGTTTTATTATTAAACAACTGCCAATGTGGATGAATCAAATTAATGAACATTTATTTATTGAAGATATGATTCAACAGATATTAAAAGATAATAAAATTGATTTACTTTCTTTACAAGAACATGCTATAGCAACATTAAGTTGCAAAGCATCTTTAAAAGGGAATAGTCATCTATCAATTGAGTCAATGCAAACAATTGTTGATAATTTAATGCGTTGTGATAATCCTTATGTTTGTCCACATGGAAGACCAACGATTATTCATTATTCAGCATATGAATTAGAAAAATTGTTTAAGAGGGTCGTATAATGGAAAAAGTAATTGTTGTAATTGGACCAACAAGTGTTGGTAAAACAAAAATGGGAGTAGCTCTTGCTAAAAAGTTCAATGGAGAAGTTATTAGTGGAGACTCTATGCAAATTTATAAACAGATGGATATAGGAACTGCTAAAGTCACAGAAGAAGAAAAAGAAGGTATTATTCATCATTGTGTAGATATTTTAAATCCTGATGAAACATACAGTGTTCATGATTTTCAACAAACAGTAAGAAAAAAGATAACAGAAATTACCCAAAGAGGACATGTTCCAATAATTGTTGGAGGAACAGGCTTATATATAAAAGCAGCATTATATGATTATCAATTTGATGAAATGGAAAATGATCATCATGCAATAAATGAAAAATATAAAGATTATACAAATGAACAATTACATGATCATTTAAAATCAATCGATGAAGAAAGTGCAAAAATATTGCATTTCAATAACCGTCGACGTGTTTTAAGAGCTATTGAAATCTATGAAACAACAGGTAAAAGAAAAAGTGAAATGTTAGAAGAACAAGAGCATATTTGTTTATATGATGCTTATTTTGTGGGATTAACGCTTCCTAGAGATGTTTTATATGAAAGAATTAACAAACGTGTTGATGTGATGATGGAAAATGGTTTAAAAGAAGAAATGGAGCGTCTTTATAGTCAAGGACTTACAAGAAATCATCAAAGTATGAAAGCGATTGGTTATAAAGAATGGTTTGATTATTATGATCATCAAATTGATTTAAATGATGTTTTAGAGTTAATAAAAAAACATTCAAGACAATACGCTAAAAGACAGTATACTTGGTTTAAAAACCAATTTGATGTTCATTGGTATGATGTGAATTTAGAAAACTTTGAACAAACCATTGAACAAGTAACAGATGATATAGAAAAAATCCTAAAAGTTTAGGATTTTTTTGTATGATTTAATTTTTTAATATTACTTGTACGACCATGTTTTAAAATACGTCGATAATTTTCAGCTAAAGCTTTTTCATATTGACTTGTCATCCAAGGTACATAGAATTGATTATTTGCGATTTGATCAGGTAAATATTGAATATATTCCCATAACTCAGGACGATCATAATTATATTTTTCATCCTCTTCTAGACCAACAGGTGTTAATCTTAAATATTCAGGTGCAGGCAAAGATTGTTGTCTTAAAGAAGCTAAGGCAGCATCAATGGCTGCTTCTGATGATTTAGATTTAGGTGAAAGACACAAATCAATAATAGCACTTGCAATAGGAATTCTTGCCTCAGGAAATCCTACTGTTCTGGCAGCTTGAAAAGCAGCAACAGTACGCATACAAGCATTTGGATTAGCAAGTCCAACATCTTCATATGCACAAACAAGAACACGTCTTTCTAAAGATTCAATATCATTATATTCTATCAACTTTGCAAAATAATACATAGCTCCATTAGGATCACTTCCACGAATAGATTTTTGTAAACCACTTAAAGTGTCATAATATTGATCTTCATCTTTATCAAATTGACCATTAGCTTGTGTTAAAGCATTTTTAGCATCTTCAATAGTAATATGATTATCATGAGAAATAATTGTACATACTTCTAAACAATTATATGCAAAACGAATATCTCCTGATGAAAGACGAGCAATATGTTGCAAGACTTCTTCATCACATTGATATTGATGATGACAGCCCTTTTCGCTATCTAAAGCGCGATGTAAACCTTGAATAATATCTTCTTGAGTTAAAGGCTTAACTTCAATGATTTGACATCTTGAACGAATGGCAGGATTGATTGAATGATAAGGATTAGCTGTTGTACATCCAACAATAATCAATAGACCACTTTCTACATAAGGAAGTAAATTATCTTGTTTCATTTTATTCATACGATGAATTTCATCGATAATGACAAAAAGACCATTAGATAATTTAGCTTCTTCAATAATCAAATCCATTTCTTTTTTATTTCCTGTAGATGCATTAAAAGTACGACAAGGCATATTTAAATCATGAGCCAAAGCCATTGCAAGAGTTGTTTTACCACAACCTGGTGGGCCATATAAAATAACAGACATTGGGTGATTCTTTTCTACAAATTTAGTAAATAAACCATTTTCACCTATAATATGTTTTTGTCCTAATATATCTAAAAGAGATTGAGGTCTCATATTATAAGCTAAAGTTCCACTCATAAAAAAATCTTCCTCCTTAATACAAAATGAATTATAATGATTATAACACTTTTATAAAAAGAAAGGTAGAAATGAATATGAGATTAGTTGTACAAAGAGTAAGTGAAGCAAGCGTGGAAATTGAAGGAAAAATAAATGGACAAATCAAACAAGGATTTATGGTATTAGTAGGTATTACGAATGATGATAATGAAGAAATTGTTGATAAGATGGTTAATAAGCTTATCAATTTAAGAATTTTTGAAGATGAAAATGAAAAATTGAATTTATCATTGATGGATATCAAAGGAGAAATTCTTTCTATTTCACAATTTACTTTATATGCAAATTGTAAAAAAGGAAGGAGACCTAGTTTTTTAGATGCTGCTAAACCAGAAATATCAAAACCATTATATGAATATTTTAATAAAGCATTAGAAAATGCAGGGGTCCATACAGAAACAGGAATCTTTGGAGCGATGATGAAAGTCTCACTGATCAATGATGGACCAACAACAATCATCCTGGACAGTAAAGAAATCATATAGTCATAAGGCAAAGAAACGTTCTGTAAAGATCGTTTCTTTTAATCATGACAAAAAAATACAGATAAAAAAACAACGATATAAAGGCAGAAAAAGAGGGGAATAGAGAAAAAAATAAAAAAAGGCTAAAGTGAAAAGTTAAATTCCACTTTAAAAAAATGAAAAATAAAAGTAGAATTTACTCTTTCAGAAAGCAGATTTTATAAGAATATTAGGT
>NZ_JAJDKB010000033.1:0-32181 GCF_020589955.1 Faecalibacillus sp. TM498 | reverse complement strand
CCCTCAACCTACTGATTACAAGTCAGTTGCTCTACCAATTGAGCTAAGCCGGCATCTTCTATAATTTATTTCAAACACTATTTTAATGGTGGAGGCTAACGGGCTCGAACCGCTGACCCTCTGCTTGTAAGGCAGATGCTCTCCCAACTGAGCTAAGCCTCCTTGACTAGTGCCCACTTATAATAACATCTCTATACCTTTACGTCAACAGTTTTTTGTAATTTTTTTTATTTTTTTGTTAAATTTATTTTTTTACCTATTCTATTTTCTTTTTTCACCTTTTTATTATGTTATTATTTGTTATAATAGAATCGTAAAATAAGCAAGATGCTATGGAGGATATAAAAATGAAAGTACTCGTTGCTGGTGGTGCTGGTTATATTGGTAGCCACATTTGTGTAGAGTTATTACAAGCAAATCACGAAGTTGTAGTGATTGATGATTTCTCTAACTCAAAACCAGAAGTCTTAGGATATATTAAAGATATTACTGGAAAAGAAGTAAAGTTTTATGAATTCAATATTTTAGATGAAAAGAAAACAGAAGAAGTTTTTAAAGAAAATGATTTAGATGCTGTTATTCACTGTGCTGCTTTTAAAGCAGTTGGAGAATCTGTTGAAAAACCTATTGAATATTATACAAACAATTTAACAACAACTTTAATTGTTGCTAAAATGATGAAAAAATATCATGTCAACAATATTGTTTTTTCATCAAGTGCTACAGTTTATGGAGATCCTGAAGTGGTTCCTCTTACTGAAGATTGTAAATTAGGTGAAACAACAAATCCATATGGAGCAAGTAAAGCAATGATGGAAAGAATTTTAACAGATGTGCAACATGCTTGTCCTGAAATGTCAGTTACTTTATTACGCTACTTCAATCCAATTGGTGCCCATGAATCTGGATTACTTGGAGAAGATCCAAAAGGTATTCCAAATAACTTAATGCCTTATATTATGAAAGTAGCTGCTGGAGAACTTCCTTGTTTAGGTGTCTTTGGTGATGATTATGATACACCTGATGGTACAGGTGTACGTGATTATATCCATGTTGTTGACCTTGCTAAAGGACATGTTCTAGCAATTGAAAAATACAACAAACCTGGATTACATATTTGTAACTTAGGAACTGGTCAAGGATATAGTGTTTTAGAACTTGTTCATGCTTTTGAAAGAGTAAATGGTGTTAAAGTAAAATACGAAATCAAACCTCGTCGTGCCGGAGACATTGCTACATGTTATGCAGATCCTACAAGAGCTAAAGAAGAACTTGGTTGGGTTGCTACTAGAGGCATTGATGAAATGTGTAGAGATACATGGAACTTTGCTAAAACAAGAATGAAATAGCCTCTGGCTATTTTTTTTATTGTTTATATAGGTGAAATTTGATATTATAGAAAAGTATAAAAGGAGGAACTTCTATGGATTTTTTTAAAAAAATCGGGAAAGAAGTGAGCGTCTTTGGGCTTGTATTTGTAGTTTTTATTGCATTATTTGCTTATAGACAAGCAACACATGTTGAACTTTCAACAATTTCCCAAGATAAATTAGAAGAAAAAATCAAAGATAAAGATAGTTTTGTAGTCGTTGTAGGTAGTGATAAGGATAATACGACATTGAACTACAAAAATGTTTGCTTAAAATATTTAGAAAAAAATCATAGTGATAAAATTTATTATGTAAATTTAGCTAAAGAAAATAATGCAACAACATACATTCAAAAAACTTTTAAAACAGATGATGGAACAATTCCTTCAACATTCGTTATGAAAAACGGAAAAGTAAAAGTTCAAAAATCTGGTTCTTTATCATATTATAGAATTGCTGAATTATTTAAATAAAAAACGAACTCATATTTGAGTTCGTTTTTTATAACAATTCTTTTACTTGTCCATCTTGAACATAGACCCTTGGTACACGTTTAGAAATCAAACATAAAACTTCATAAGAAATCGTATCTAGATCTTTCGCCATACTTTCAAGAGAAATATGTTCACCAAAAATTTCCACTTGATCTCCTATTTTTACATTTTCATCTACTCTAACCATCATTTGATCCATACATACACGTCCTACAATTTCATAATACTTACCATTGATATATACTTTACGTCCTTGATTTTTTCTAATAAAACCATCTGCATAACCAATTGGTAATGTTGCAATGTATTCATCTTCTTTAGCCGTATATGTTAAACCATATCCCACTTGATCTCCTGCTGGTATTTTTTTAATCATTGCTACTTTTGTATAAAGTGACATTACTTGTTTGAATTTTGTTTCTTCTTCACCATTTGGTGAACATCCATACATAGTAATTCCTAATCTTCCCATATTTGATTTTTCATCATGATGATAGGTCATTGCTGCTGAATTACAACAATGAATATATTTGAATTTACAATTACCTATCATTTCATAAAATAAACTTCTTTGTTTTTCAAAAGCAACATCATCTCCATCAGCTGTCGCAAAGTGTGTAAAGATTCCTTCTACATTAAATTTATCAGGATCAACTAGTTTTAATAAAGTTGATAATTCTTCTTTAGACATTAAACCAATACGATGCATTCCTGTATCTAATTTAATATGCACTTTTAATGTTTGCCCTTTATCAATTAAATGATCCAATAATTTTAAATAAGCAACTGAAACCATTGTTAAAGAAATATCATATTTAATAGCTAAATCAATATCTTCTTTACTTGTTGGAATAGCTCCTAAAATCAATATTCCTTTATTGATTCCTAATTCTCTTAACTCAATTGCTTCTTGAAGTGTTGCAACAGCAAACATTTCAATATAATCAATATCCTTTAAAAAACTAGCAACTTCTTTATACCCATGACCATAAGCATCCGCTTTAATCACAGCCATCAACGGTCTTTTAAATTCACTATGTGCTAATTCAACATTATATTTTAAATGGTCTAAATCTACAATTGCATACGTGTCACGCTTTAAATTCATAAAGACACCTCCAAACAATAGTATAATCCAACCCATTTCATAATTCAATTTGAAATCTCTTTATTTTGTCGATGAAGTTTGCATACTTGTCATGACTGAAAGCATTTCTTCTTTCGTTAAATCTTGTGAATATAAAGAACACATCATTCCATGATACATCATCGATAATTTTCCAGGTTGATAATATGCAAACCCATCTATTAAATCGATCACTTCATCATTAGAAAACTGCATTACTTGTTGATCATTTACTTGTGTTTCTACCATTGTAAAACTTTTATCACCACTAAATTTTAAAATATGATTTTTATCCCCTTCTATTGAAGACACTGTTTCACTTTCTAATTTAGCGCCTAATAGAGAAACTGGATATAAAACATCATTATTTGCGGATGTTTTGACATCCTTTTTTGATTCTTTCAATGCTTGATTTTGATTAAAATGTTTCTCTTTAAAATTTTTATTTTTATGAAATTCATTTACTTTACAAGTAACAATTTCTGTCTCATCTTGATCTAGACATAAAACAATCAATGGTTTTAATTTTTTATCAAAAATAACTTCTTGTTTAACAATTCTTGTATCATTAGGGTATTTCACCTTTGCTTCTACTTGATATCCTTTTTCAATCTTTTTAACTTTATTATTTTCTAATAATTGAATTAAATAATGATAAATATATGGTTTTGGACTATTTTCAGGCCAATCACTTTGAAATTTAAACATTTGATTAAGTGTTGGTGTTAAAACATAGACTCCTTTTTTATTTTTTATAATGATTTGTGATTGATTTAAACTTTTATCATAAAGTTCTACTCGATAATATTTTTGTTTATCTTTTTTTAAATAATCTACTTTTACTTCATAACTTTTAAGTTCATCATTTTGTGTCATTTCCATATCACATACAAGTTGATAAGAATTTATACTTTTAGCTTCTTTTAACGTTTCATCCAATGAATTATTTTTAAATTTAAAAAAAATAACAATACCTATTGCACAAATGACTAAACCTATAATGACAATATATAATTTTTTCAAATCTATCCCTCCATTATAAAAATATTCTTTATTTATTTTTATATGTATAAAATACAAATTTACGGGATAGACTCTATTTAAGGAGGTTAAGAAAATGAATGCATTACAAAAAACAGCACTTGTTTTTACTGTGATCGGTGCTATTAATTGGGGTCTTATTGGCTTATTTAATTTTAATTTGGTAGATAGTTTATTTGGTCAAAATAGTTTTTTATCAATGCTCATTTATATTGTTGTAGGAATAGCTGGACTCATTAATATTATGCTTTTCTTTACGGACTTAAATATAAAAGAGTAGCTAAGCTACTCTATTTCAAATGTGGACATATGTCCATCTTTAGTATCAATTTTAATACGATTTTTTACCATTTTTAACATTGGAATATCATGTAAAGAATCCGAATAGGCATAAGATAAGTCATAATCTATTTCTAGATTATGATTTTTTATCACTTCTTGGATTCTTTTTACCTTTTCTTCATTTTTACAGTTTTTTCCAATCATTTGACTTGTATATTTACCATCTTTAATGTCTGTTTTAGTTCCTAAAATTTCATCTACTGGTAACTTACAAAAACGAAGATAAGCTTCTACAGAGGCACTACATATATAAATCGTATACCCTTCTGCCTTTTTCTTTTTTAATTCTTCAATGACATTTAAATAATAACAAGGTTCTAATACTTCTTGATAAAACTTTTCAATCTCTTGATCAGACATCTTATCTAATGGATATAACCATGCTGATTTTGCTTTATTAAGTGGTTCTATCTTTAATAGATATAAAGCATAATGATAAACCACTTTTAATAATTTAAAAACAGATAGTGGATGTTTTTTTAAATAATACTTTAAAAGTTTTCCACCAGAATCTCCATGAATCAAAGTATCATCAAAATCAAAAAATGCAAATTTAGTTAACACCTATGCAATCTCCAAAGCAACTTCCATCATTGCTGTGAAAGTTTTTTCTCTTTCTTCTGCAGTTGTTTCTTCATTTGTTACTAATGAATCTGAAACAGTTAATAAAGTTAATGCTTTTTTACCAGCGTAAGCTGCATTTGCAAATAAAGCATAAGATTCCATTTCTGTAGCAAGGCATCCCATTTTGATCCATTTATCTGCTTTATTGTCTGCATGATAGAACAAATCAGAAGATAGGACATTTCCTACATGATAAGTTAAATTCTTTTCTTTTGCTTTTTCTACAGCTTTTTCTAATAAACTATAATCAGAAATAGCTGAATAAGTTCCTGGTAATTCATATTGATGTGCATAATTTGAATCTGTACAAGCACCTTGTACAATAATGATATCTCTTAAATGAACATCTTCTTTAAATGATCCACAAGAACCAATACGAATAATATTTTCTACATCATAAAAATGAAACAATTCATAACTATAAATCCCAATACTAGGCATTCCCATACCCGAACCCATAATAGAAACTTCTTTTCCTTTATACGTTCCTGTATAGCCAAACATGCTTCTTGTCGCATTAAATTGTTTAACATTTTCTAAATACGTTTCTGCTAAATATTTTGCACGTAAAGGATCTCCTGGCATTAAGACAGTTTTTGCGATATCTCCTTTATTTGCTTGATTATGTGGTGTTGACATAAACACTTCCTCCTTTATTTTCTCCTTAAAGTCTAACATATTCTTTTTCAATTGATAATAACTTTTAAGAATTTTGTACTTTTCCATCCTTTAAATAATAATATGTTTCAATTTCAGAAGCCTCATTCAATTCTTTTCCTTGTATAGCTCTAACAAGATGTTCAACATAATCATCTTCATTACCTGCACCTAAAATAGCCATATACCCTTCTAAAAAGACCATTGGTCCATAACCGTAATCATCTTCGTTAAAATCAATGATTTGATCAATATGATTTTGATAACTTTCTTTCATTTCATCAAGCGTTTGTTCATCATCCATATCATAGGCTTTTATTTTCATATGTTTTCCAAATTCTTTTTTTATTGCTGGAAGAACATTCTTTTTAAAATGTTGACAATTTGAACAATCTTTTAAATAAAAATAAGTTAATTGATATGTCTCTTTCCATTCATTTTTTTGATTTTGACAACCAACTAATGGTACTAATAATAAAATAATTAATAGAATCTTTTTTAATTTTTTCATTGTTTCACCTTTTCTATTTATAATGTTTTCTTTTTATTTTTTAATTATACATCAATTATTTTTGAATGGAAAGTGATGTGATGAGGGATAAATAATATTAATAATAATATATATTGAATAAAAATAATATATATAATATAATACAAGTAGAAAGGATGATAGCTATGGCATTTGTATGGTCAACAAATGAAATTTCAAAGAAAACAGTTACTATTTATAGTACAAATCTCACTTTAAACACAGCTGCTTGTAAACATTTTGAAAATGTTCAATATGTATTATTAGGAGTTGATAAAGAGAACAATTTATTAGGAATCAAGCCAGTTGATAAAACAGCAATAGATGAAGGAATTTATCCAAGTGATCAATTGCATCGTATTTCAATTGGTAAAAGTTATGGACGTGTTTCTAATAAAAATTTTATTGAAAACCTTGCTAGAGAATATCATTTAGATTTAAGTGATAAACAAGGTCTAAAGTATCCTGCAAATTTTGATGTTGTTCACCAAATATTAACAGTTAATCTATAAGGGAGGGATAGATCATGATGTTATGGATATGGCTAGGCGTTATCATTGTAACTGCTATTATTGAATTAGTTACAATCGATTTAGTAAGCATCTGGTTTACACTTGGTGGAATCGGTGCCTTAATTGCCTATGCATTAGGTTTAAATCAAACCATTCAAATTATTATCTTTATCATTTTAAGTGTTATTTGTATTGGAATCAGCAGACCTCTTGCTAAGAAATACTTAAGAACACAAACAGTCAGTACAAACTATGAGCGTGTTATTGGTCAACATGGACTTGTTTTAAAAAAAATTGATGCTGATACAAGAGGAGAAGTTAAGGTGCTTTCTATGGAATGGTCCGCTTCTAGTGTAGATAATTCTACTTTAGAAGAGGGAGATTATTGTGAAATTCTTGCTGTAGAAGGTGCTCATCTTGTGGTTAAAAAAATTAATAAATAAAGGAGAAAGAAAATGAGTATTATTGGTTTAATTTTAATTATCATTGTTTTAATTATTATTGTCAGTGTTATTGCATTTGCAATTCGTATTGTTCCTCAATCAAAAGCTTATGTTGTAGAAAGAATCGGTGCTTATAATCGTACTTGTAGTGTTGGACTTCATATTTTAGTTCCATTTTTAGATCGTGTTGCTAATAAGGTTTCTTTAAAGGAACAAGTTGTAGACTTTGCGCCTCAACCTGTTATTACTAAAGATAATGTTACAATGCAAATTGATACAGTTGTTTATTATCAAATTACAGATCCTCGTTTATTCACATATGGTGTCGATCGTCCTATTAATGCCATTGAAAACTTAACAGCAACAACTCTTCGTAATATTATTGGGGATTTGGAATTAGATGAAACTTTAACATCTCGTGATATTATTAACTCACGTATGAGAAGTATCCTTGATGAAGCAACTGATCCTTGGGGAATTAAAGTTCACCGTGTTGAAGTTAAAAATATCATTCCACCTCGTGATATTCAAGAAGCTATGGAAAAACAAATGCGTGCTGAACGTGAAAGACGTGAAGCTATTTTACAAGCTGAAGGTAAGAAAACAGCTGCTATCTTAAATGCTGAAGGGGATAAACAATCAACAATCTTAAGAGCGGAAGCTGAAAAAGAAGCAGCCATCGCTAAAGCTGAAGGTCAAGCAGAAGCATTACGTTTAGTTTACGAAGCACAAGCAAAAGGTATTACTTATATCAACGATGCACATCCAGATCAAGCTTATGTCACTTTACAAGGTTTTAAAGCCTTAGAAAACTTATCTAAAGGTGATGCTACTAAGATTATTATTCCAAGTGAATTACAAGGAATTGCAGGATTAGCAACTACTTTAAAAGAAGTTGTAACTGAAAAGAAAGATAAGGAATAGTTAAAAACAGTCTTCGGACTGTTTTTTCATATTCTTTTTTTTATGTCATATAGTGTATAGGGTGAATAATGATGTGTGGAATTTTATGTTTATATAATCAACAAAGAAATGTCTTAGATGATTGTGGAAAATTTAATAAAATGCTCCATTTATTAGACCATCGCGGTCCTGATGATATGCGAACTTATTTTGATCAACATGTTTTATTAGGTCATTGCCGTCTTTCAATTATTGATTTAAAAGGAGGTATGCAACCTTTAGAATATACTTATCAAGATATTACTTATCGCATTATTTTTAATGGTGAAATTTATAATATGAATGAGTTAAAGAAACATCTTATTGATTTAGGTTTCCATTTTTATAGTCAAAGTGATAGTGAGGTTTTACTTGTCAGTTTTATTGCTTATAAAGAAAAATGTTTAAATATGTTAGATGGTATCTTTTCATTTGTTATATCTTATGAAAATAAAATCTTTGCTTGTCGTGATCATTTAGGTGTAAAGCCTCTCTTTTATTATTTAAAAGATGATGATTTAGTCATTTCAAGTGAAATTAAAGCTATTTTAATGTACATTGGAAAATGTGTTGTTGATAAAACAGGAATTAAAGAATTACTAGGTTTAGGTCCTAGTTTATCACCAGGAAGTACACTTTATAAAGATATTTATAGTTTAAGACCTGCTCATTATTTATGGTTTGATGGTGAGCATTTAATGATTGAAAGATATTGGTCTTTACAAAAAAAAGCACATCTAAAAAGTTATGAAGAAACTGTTCAAGATGTACGCTTCCTTGTAAATAAAAGTATTCAAAGACAATTATTAAGTGATGTACCTATTTCTTGTATGTTATCTGGTGGTTTAGATTCGAGTATTATTACAGCTATAAGCAGTCAATACGTCAATCATATTTCAACCTATAGTATTGATTACTTAGACCAAGATAAATATTTCCAACCCTATGATTATCAACTTACAAAAGATAGTGATTATATTGATTTAATGGTCAATCGTTATCATAGTCACCACAATAATGTCGTTTTATCACAAAAGAATTTAATTATTTTTTTAAAACAAAGTTTAATGGCTAGAGACGCTCCAGGAATGGCTGATATTGATTCTAGTTTTCTATTATTTTGTAAAGAAATTAAAAGAAATCATAAAGTCGTTTTATCTGGTGAATGTGCAGATGAAATTTTTGGAGGGTACCCTTGGTTTTATAAAAAAGAACTTTATAGTCTAGATTCATTTCCATGGATTAGAGATATTGATCAAAGATTAGAACTTCTTAATGAAAATATAAAAAAATTGAACATTAAAGAATATGTTCAAAGTAAATATTATCAATCACTTAATGAAATAGACTACCTCGATCAAAGCTTTTATGATACCAATAAAAGAAAGATGATTTATTTAAACATTGAATGGTTTATGCAAACACTCTTAACACGGAGTGATAGCCAATCTATGTATAACGCTGTAGAGCTTCGTGTACCCTTCGCTTCAAAAGAAATCGTTGAATATATGTATAATGTCCCTTGGACCTATATGTTTAAAGATCAACAAGAAAAAGCTGTTTTACGTGATGCTTTCAAAGACTTCCTTCCTCAAGAAATCTATAATCGTAAGAAAAATCCTTACCCTAAAACTCATTCTCCATTTTTCCTTACTTACATTAAAAATCTTCTCTTAGAAACACTTAACGATAAAAATAACATTCTTTATCAACTTTTTGATATTAAAAAACTTAAACACTTTATTGAAAACAGCGAAAGCATTGAAGTTCCTTGGTTTGGTCAACTCATGATGGGACCACAACTCCTTGCCTATTTTTATCAAATCTATATGTGGGGTAAAATATATCATGTAGAATTAGAGCTTTAATAAAGCTCTAATTCTATTTCTTGACTATTTAAACGAATGTCTTGTAGATATTCGTTTTTTACTCTTATTTGTGTATTATTCACAGATACTTGAGGAATGTCTTTAACCCATTCTTGTAACATTTTAGCATAGTTAAGCTTTAAAAAACCATAACGTATACTTCCTTGACTATCAATAATAATATCTTCATTAACATAGGGTCTTGCATCTATGTGTATTTTAGTTTCAATTCCTTTATAGACTAAAACCATTCTTATTTGAATATACTGATCTATTTTTATTTGGATATCTTTTAGCTTTCCTTTTTCTATAAAGAATCGTTTATAAATGATCCAAACAAGTTTTTCTAAAGTTTTTACATCAATTTTCATAATCTCACCACTTTATTATATGTATAAAAAATCAAGAAGCTTAAGCTTCTTGAATATTTTTATGAATAATATCTAACATTTGATTCAATTCTTGATAATCAATTTGTCCTGGAGCACTTGCTTTTCCTACAGAAGCAAAAGTAATTGCACTACCGAATTGTTCACCTACTAAACGTGAAGTAAGTCCAATAGATGACATTGACATTGTCACAATTGGTTTTTGAGCATATTCATGTTTAGCTTGAACTGTAAATGAAAGTAGATTTAATAAATCTTGATAATCTTCTGGCATAACTGCTACCTTCATAATATCTGCTTCTAAAGAATCCATTGATCTAAATTTTTGCATCAATGAATCAACTTCTGGTGTTCTATCAAAGTTATGACTTGACATCAACATATATTTACCAGCATCATGAATAAGTGTTCTTAATTCAATTGCCATATTTGTTCCTAACGCTAATTCAACATCGTAAATATCAAATGCATTTGCTTCAACTGCTAATTTATAAACATTGAAATAATCTTTAGGATCAATTTCAACTTCTCCACCTTCTGCAGCTGTACGAATTGTTAGAATAACTGGTTTTTGTATTTGTAAGGCAGCAATGTTTAAAAATAAATTTCTTAATGCATCTTCTTGATGAATATTTTCATAAAAATCTATTCTTAATTCGATCATATCTACTTCTAATTCATTAAATTCTTTTAATTTATTTAGAATTGCTTCATCATGGCTTTCTACGATAGGAACACATACTTTAGGTTTTCCCTCTCCAATGATGACTCCTTTAATTTCAATACTCATATTTACACCTTCTTTGATTATTTAATAATTCAACAGCATAATAATATCATATTTTTTTATTAGAGTGTTAATTTTTTTATAATTTGCAAAAAAAGCATTAAAATTAATTAATGCTTTTGATTTTTTATAACTTTTTGTCTTGAAAATTCTTCACGTTCTTTTTCTTCAAGAGATTCACTAATAAATTTAATTGTTTCTTCAAAACGTGGAATTGAAATATTTTTTAAGGCATTCGCACGTTTTTGTGTTTTTCTAATGGTATTTGCTAGACGATAAACTGAGTTTTCAACTTCTGCTAAAACAACAGTCAATTCTTTAACACGATAGAAACATTCATAAGCATAGTCTACTTTTGAATTAGAACGATCCATGTTATAACTACATACCATTGGTTGTTTATGATAAGTAATTTTAGGAATTTCTACACCCATAACACTTCGATAAGCAATACTGATTCCATAATCAATAGGTGTTGCTGTAACTAAGTCACTAATCAACCCTAAAGAGATATTTGCTTCTTGTAAAGCATCGTAAGCATTTTGATAAGCTTCCGTAATTTCATCTCTGACCATTTTAACATCATCTAATAATGACATCATTTCTTTAATAAGAACATTTCTTTTCTTATCTAATAAATCATATCCAAGAACAGCTAATTGTAATTGTTTCTTTGTAGAAATTAAATTTCCTTTTGTTGGAACAACTTTTAAAGCCATAATTAATCACCTGCTTCTTGTAATTCTTTGATGATTGATTTTTCTTTAATATGGAAACGTTTTACAGCACGATCATGATCATAATGTTCATCTAATAATTTGTTATCTAGACGATCAAGTGCTTCTCTTGGTAAAACAGAAACTAAATCCCATCCTAAATCTAATGTTTCTTCAATTGATCTATTGGCATCGAAACCTTGATTTAAGAAATGTTGTTCAAATAGTTTACCAAATGATAAATATTGTTTATCTAATGGAGATAATTCATCTTCACCGATAACTGATGTTAATGATTTAACATCTTGTACGTGAGCGTAACATGCAAATAATTGGTTAGCAATGTCTTGGTGATCGCCACGTGTGTATCCTTCACCGATACCATCTTTCATTAAACGTGAAAGTGATGGTAAAACATCAACTGGTGGATAAATACCTGCTGAGTTTAATTCAGGTGACAAAGTAATTTGTCCTTCAGTGATATATCCAGTTAAGTCAGGAACTGGATGAGTAATATCATTGTTAGGCATTGTTAAAATAGGGATTTGTGTTACAGAACCTTCTGCCCCTTTAATAATACCAGCTCTTTCATATAAAGAAGCTAAGTCAGAATATAAGTAACCTGGATAACCTTTACGTCCAGGAATTTCTCCTTTACTTGAAGAGAATTCACGTAACGCTTCACAATAGGAAGTAATATCTGTATAGATAACTAATACGTGCATATTTTGTTTATAAGCTAAATATTCAGCAGCAGTTAAAGCACAACGTGGAGTTAATGTACGTTCAATGATTGGATCATTTGATAAGTTTAAGAACATAACAACTCTTTCCATAACTCCTGCTTCTTTAAAGCTACGTTTAAAGTAGTTTGCAACGTCATTTGTAACACCCATTGCCGCAAAGACAATGGCGAAACCTTTTCCTGATTCATCTGCAACTTTTGCTTGTTTAACGATTTGTACAGCTAAACGGTCATGTGGTAAACCTGAACCAGAGAAGATTGGTAATTTTTGTCCACGAATTAATGTAGCAAGACAGTCAATTGATGAAATACCTGTATTGATATAGTTACGTGGATAAACACGGCTTACTGGATTTAATGGTAAACCATTGATATCCATCATTTCTTCTGCATAAATTTCACCTAAACCATCGATTGGTCTACCAGCACCATTGAAGACACGTCCTAAAATTTCTTTAGAAACAGGTAATTCCATTGGTCTACCTAATAATTTAGTTTTTGTATTTTCTAGTGATAAGTCATTTGTTCCTTCAAATACTTGAACAACGATTTTTTCACCTTCAATTTGGACAACACGTCCAGAACGTGTTGTACCATTTTTTAATTGAATTTCAACCATTTCGTCGTAAGAGGCACCTTTTACGTGATCTAAAACGACTAATGATCCATTGATTTCATTTAATCCTACATATTGTAGTGCCATTTTTATTTCCTCCTACGCTACAGATTTTAATGCATTATCAATATCTTGATAATAAGTATCTAATTTTTCAATATGATCATTTGGAATATCATATTTCATTTTAATTAATTGTTCAAAAATACCAGTTTCACTAATTGCTCGAACAACTTTACCTTGAGCAACAGCTTCTTGACATTTTTTATTTAAATATAAGATAACATCCATCATCTTTAATTGTTTAGCAAGTGGTACGTATGTATCATCCTTATGGAAGGCATTTTGTTGTAAATAACCAACACGAACCACTTTTGCGATTTCCATCACTAATTTTTGATCTTCTGGTAAAACATCAGGTCCCATTAAGTTAACAATTTCATTTAATCTTGATTCTTCAGCAAGAATGAATGAAAGTTGTTGACGATCACTGACGAAATCAGAACCAACATTTTTGTCATACCATTTTTCAAGATCATAAACATAATCACTATAAGATTGTGTCCAGTTAATTGCGAAATAATGACGAGCATAAGCCAAGGCTTTATCTAAGGCCCAGAAACATCTTACGAAACGTTTTGTATTTTGTGTAACTGGTTCTGAGAAGTCTGCTCCTTGTGGTGATACGGCACCGATGATTGAAACAGAACCTTCTTGTCCATTTAAAGTTTTCATGTATCCAGCACGTTCATAGAATTGTGATAAACGTGATGGTAAGTAAGCTGGGAATCCTTCTTCAGCTGGCATTTCTTCTAGACGACCAGAAATTTCACGTAACGCTTCTGCCCAACGTGAAGTTGAATCGGCCATGATTGCACAGTGATATCCCATATCACGATAATATTCAGCTAAAGTAATTCCTGTATAAATACTTGCTTCACGTGCGGCAACTGGCATGTTTGAAGTATTAGCAATTAAGACAGTTCTATCAGTTAATGGTTTACCACTCTTAGGGTCAATTAACTCACTAAATTCTTCAAGAACTTGTGTCATTTCGTTTCCACGTTCTCCACAACCAACATAAATGATAATGTCGGCATCACACCATTTAGCAATTTGGTGTTGTGTCATTGTTTTACCAGTACCGAAACCACCTGGAATAGCAGCAGTTCCACCTTTAGCGATTGGGAATAATGTATCGATAACACGTTGTCCTGTTACTAAAGGAATAGAAATTGGTAAACGTTCTAGAGTTGGACGTGCTTGTTTAATTGGCCATTTTTGACATAATGTACATTCATGAATTTGACCATGTTCATCTTCAATTTTCATTACGACATCATTGATTTTATATTGACCATTTTCTTTTACTTCAACAACTTTACCACTTAAAAGTGGTGAAAGCATACATCTGTGTTCAATTAAATCTGTTTCAGGACATGTTGCATAGATGTCTCCACCTTTTAAAACATCTCCTACTTTTACTTTCATTGTAACGTCCCATAATTTTTCAACATCAAGTGAATCAACATCGCTTCCGGCTTCAATAAAAGCACCTGATTGTTCAGCGATGGCTTTTAATGGACGTTCAATCCCATCAAAGATATTTCTTAAAATACCAGGACCTAATGTAACACAAATTGGTGATCCTGTAGAAATAACAGGTTCTCCTGGTTTTAAACCAGTTGTTGTTTCATATACTTGGATAGTTGTTAAATCTTTAGAAATTGAGATAACTTCACCCATTAATTTAGCATGACCAACATAAACCATTTCTAACATTGAAAAGTCTTTGGCATTTTTTACTTTAACAACAGGACCATTAATAGAATAAATTACATTTTCACTCATCTTTAATCCCCCTATTTAATCATCAATCCAGAAGTCTTATAGAACCAATCTTTTTGAGCTTCTAAATTTGAGTCTAATGATTCATCTACGACAACATTTGTTGTTTTATTTTCAATAATGAATCCACCTAATTGAATTTGTTGACCTTCTTCAACTTCAATTGGTAAAGCATATGCTTTCTTTAAATCATCAGCATATTTTAAATCTTCTTTTCTTACACATAAAACACAATCAGTCATTTGATATTCATCACTTACTGCTTTTACATGACTTGTAAGATATTCAAGATAATTAGAACTATTTACAAATTCAACAAGTTTATTTTTTACTTCTGTAAAAATTGTATTAACATATTCTTCTCTTTTTTCAACTAATTTTTTTAGTCTTTCTTCTAATTGAGCTGAAGCTTCAATACTTGCTTTAGAAGAAATTTCTGCTAATTCTTTATCTAATTGATGCTTAGCATCAATTTCAGCTTCACCTCTTAATTGGTTATAAGCTTCTTGTTCAATTGCTTTTGCTTCATCTAAAATTTCTTTTTCTTCAGCAGATGAAATTTTTTCAATTTCATCTTTGATATAAAGAAAGACTTGATCTTTTTTTTGCATAGCACTTTCTCCTATAACTTAACTCCAATTGCTTCTGAAACATATCTATCAATCGTTTCACCAATTTTAGAATTTCCATGTCTATCTGGAATTTCTACAAGCAATGGTTTTTGTTGTTTTAATTTTATTTCAGAAATAACATCAGGAGCTAATTCAATTAATTTCGTTGTAATTAAAATCACACCTATGGATCTATCTTTCATTTTTGTTTCCAAAACTTCAAGAAAATCACGTCTTTTATGAACAACTTCTCCTTCAATACCAACAAGTCTTAAACCCATTTCAGTATCGACATTGTCACTTATTAAATAAAATTTCATAAAAAATCACTCTCTAAATTAGATTTTGTTGATAATTAAGATAGAGATTAATAAACCATAGATTGCAACCCCTTCACCTAAGGCAACGAAGATTAATGATTTACCAAAGTTCTTTTCATTTTCAGAGAAAGCTCCGATAGCTGCTGGAGCTGCTGCTGCAACGGCAATACCTGCACCTAAAGCAGAGAAACCAGTTGATAAAGATGCTGCTAAGAATCCTAAACCTTGAGCAATTGTACCAGTGATTGTAGCAACTTCACCTGCTGCAAAGACACTTGAATTTGACATAGCAACTAATAAGCATAAAACAACGGCACCAGCGAAACCACTGATATGAACACCTAATCTTCTTTTAGCGCTTTGAGCTGATACTTTTCCTGTAAATACTTTAATTAATGGTAATGTTAATAAAACTACTGCAACTAATGGTAATAAAATTTCTAATACTGTCATAATAAATTTCCTCCTTGAATTTAATCTTCCTTAATAGTTTTAAATGGAATTCCATTTCCTTCATAATAACGTGAAAACATTTCATAGAATTCAAGACGTAATACTTGAATACCAACAATCAATCCTTCAAGACACATTACAAAAACGTTTCCTAAAATCAAGACGATGATTTCACCAAATCCTCCTACCATTTCAGCAAGAGTATAAACAACAAGCATCATACCAGCATGCGATAAAACGAATCCCCCAACACGCAAGAATGACATTGTGTTTGTAATAAATGATAAGACTACTTCAAATAATTCGAAGAATCCTTCAACAAAGAATGCTCCAAAACCATTTGGGAACATTTCACCATGTTCTTCTAATTTTCTAATTAACGGTTCTTTTAAGAACATTAAGATAAGTGGTAATACAATTAAAATTAAAATATAGAAAATATTTACAAAATGTTGTCCTGTAAGCATTCCAAGTGCTGCAACAATAACAGCAACATAGAATGTAACCCCACATAAACCATTTTGACTTAAAATCGCTTCACCGATATTTTTCTTTTTAAAGTTCAAAACAATATTGAATGTCATTGAAATAAGAATTAAGACAATACCAAGTCCAATGGCAGCCATTAATAATGTCATTGTATTTTCTGGTGACATTGCATTAAAGAATGAGAAACCTTTGAAATAATCAGATAAGATTTCTTCATTTCCAAAGAATGAACCAAAGAATACACCGAAGATTGCACTGGAAATACCTAAACGAACTCCCACGCCACCTAATTTTAAATTAAATTTTTTTTCAGCAACAAGGCCTACTAAAGAAAGAATAATACCTTGTCCTAAGTCACCAAACATAATACCAAATAATAAAGTATATGAAATAGCAACTAATAATGTTGGATCTACATCATTGTAACGAGGTACACCATACATTTCGACGAACATTCTAAATGGTCTTGCAAACCATGAATTTTTAAGTCTTGTTGGTGGTTCTAGACGTACATCTGATGTAGCAGGTAAAACTTCAAGTTTAACACCATCGATACTTTCAAAAGTGTTTTTGAAATTATCTAAATCATTCTTAGGGACAAATCCATGAACATTTAATTTATCACCTAATTTAACAATATATTTTTGCATTGCATAAACTGAATTTAATTTTTTAGCAACACTATAAATACGTGTTAATTCTTCCATATTTTCTGAAATTGTTTTATCAATTCTATTTTGTAAATCTTGGCTGTATTGTTTAGCTGAATCAGATTCATTTTGAATTTCTTTTTCAGCTAATTCACATGAACCATGAACGAATTCAGGAATATGGATTTTTTCAAAATAAAGTGATGTAAAAACATTATCCACTTCAGGAGCATCTGTAGGTGTCGTCATATACATACACCATACATATTTATCATCTCTTTGAAATGCTTTATAAACAAATGGTAATGTTTCATAATACTCTAACTTTCCTTCATTATTGAGAGGAAGTTTACCGAATCTTATTTTTAAATATTGTGTTCCAAATAATTGATCAAAGTCAATATTAGAACCTTCAACATGATTCAAAGTAATGATGGCTTCCTCATTTTCTTCAATCATCTTTGTCAATTCTTTTTTAACAGCATCAATACGGTCAATATCTAAAAATAAATCATCTAAAAATTCTTTAGCTCTAAATACATTAAGTTGCGAATCTGTTTCAACTTCAGGAACTTCAAAATGATATTTTGTTTTCATTTCTTCAATTCTTGATAACAATTCTTCATAAAGATTGTCATTGTTGTAAGCTGAAAGACCAGCAACACTATCCGTAAACTTGCTTGCTAGCTCGGGATGAAAATCATCTCTTTGATAAAGCTCAAGTAACACATCATTACAATTGTCTTTATCAAAATCAAGGCTAACCAAGTTTAATTTCGCTATTGCCATGACAGTCCCCCTTTACTCTTTGTTGATCTTTTTGTCACTTTTTTCACTAAGCTACAAACTAATAATAACGCAATGTTTATAACAAAGAATAATCCAATTTGCATTGCATAGTTTGTACCTACAACAAAGATTGAATTATAAAGTGACATACTATAGAAGACTGTTCCACTTAATAGTCCTCCTATTGTAACAGCAGCTCCTACACGTTGTAGTAACTTACTGATGTTACCTTTAATAATAAATGATAATAGAATAGCTAAAACACCTACTCCTAAATCACCAAGTAAAACAAGTGCTGAAAGCATCATAACCACACCAGCAATCACTGTTGGATCAAATTTTTCACCAGGTTTAAATGTGAATAAGCATTCAAATGGTTGGAAAAATGTGTTGTTTTCAACATAAACAGGACCTTCAATTCCTTGATCTTGATATGTATCAATAGGAAGTTCATGAATAGTAATTCCAGGAACATTTACAATATCTTCTAATTCATTTTTATTAAATGAACTAAATGCATAAACTGCAGCTTTAGTTTTTAAATCAACTACATATTTACCTTTCTTGTATAACTCTTTCAAACGATATGTTTTCCAAAAGTCACCAAGTAATTGTTCTTCATTTTCTTCTTTCACTTTTTCAATACGTTGATCAAGTTCTTGAAGATACGCTTCCATTGTTTTATCTTCTGCTTTTAATTCAGCAACTGCTTCTTCCATTTTACCATGGGCAAATTTTGGAAGTTTTACTTCTTCAAAGTTCATTGAAGAGAAAATGTTATCAATTTCACCAATACTATGTTCAACGCCACCATAAACAATCCAAGCAAATTGATCTGTATGTGATAATTCTTGATAAACAAATGGATAACTGTCAAAATATTTAATTTTTTCAATTTGTGATAATGGTAATTTACCAAATCTTAAAGCAACATATTTTAATTCATGAATATCATCGATAGAAATACGATCACGATTTAAACATGAAATCAATTCAATTGCTTCTTGATTTTCATAATAATCTTTTTTAATTCCTCTTTTAATTTCATTAATATCATCTAACTTTTGATGAATTTCTGAAATATAATCTAAAATTTCACGAACATTTAAAAATGCACTTTGAACGGGTCTATCTACTCTTTCAATATGTAAGACATCCATCACATTATAAAGTTCGTCTAATACTTCGTTATATGGATTTCTATCTTCCATAGAAGTTGCATGATCTAAATTAGAAATCACTTTCTTCGCTTTAACTGGATAAATAGAATCTTGATGATTTTCAAGTTTCATCAAAACTTCCATATAATCATCTCTAGAGAAAACAATGTTATATAAATGTGTATTCTTAATCATTTTTTTCCCTCCTATGCATAGATCAATGTATTTTCAATTTTTGAAACAGGTTGATTATAACGAATACCTTCAACAATATGCTTCAAGTTATCTATTTCAATTCTTTGTAAAATACTATAAGTCATATAAACAAGTGGTGCACTGTTTGAAAAACGCATGTATCTTTTTGCGATATTATATTGAATACTATCTGCATAATATTCGATATAGGCAAATTCTTTATCATCCATATAGAAGTTATATTTAGAAGTTGATAATAAAGATAATACTTCTTTAGGACCGCTTGCACTAATTAAACGATTCATCATATCTTTTGGCAATCTTGAATATTGTAAAAAGAGTGAACTTCTGATTGAATCTTCTGATTCATGGAAATATTGTTTATAACGATAGATTTTTGAAATATTCTTTAATTCAATAGAAGTATAGAGAATATTTAATAAATCTTTTTGAACACTTCCTTTGAAGTGTTTTTTAATTGTTTCAACAATGTTTTCATAATAAAGTGATTGTAAGCACATATGAACTTCTTTAACATCAAATGGGACAGAGAAATCAATTTCTTTAAGAACTTTATAATATCTTGTTTTTGAAAGATATTGTAAAAGATCTTTGAATGATTCAATGTTTACTAATCCATCAATATTAAAACTTGTCTTTTTCGCTAAATAAGTAGGAATTGATAAATTAAAGCTATATTGTTCTTTTGCTTGTAAAGAAACAAGTTTATCCATAATTAAATTAATTTCTACTCCAATAATTTCAAATAGATAAAAATCTTCATCAGACTTAGGTGAATATTTCATCAACTTCGCACAACGATGATAATATTCTTGATTTAAACAATCTTCTATTTGACCACGATGAACATGTCTAATATTAATATCTTTTAAAGCATCTGCATAACTTGTTTGAGATTTTAAATAAGAAACAACTTCTCCAATTGTTTGTTTTCTTGTTAAATCAAGATAAACATTCTTATTTAAACGCCCACCATACATTGCTTTAGCTTTTGCACATAAGGCATTTGAAGATAAAGACATCTTTACACCTTCTATTTAGTACATCTCGTAAAGATTTCATCTACCCATTTATCTTTATTTTGAGTAAATAAATCTTCCATATTTTTCATTGATTTATGAAATTCATTTTCTTGTAATTGTGCTTCTTCTTTATTCTTATTCAATAGATCTTGTTTATGCTTTTCAACTTGATCTTGTTGACTATCAATATACTCACTATAAATTGTAGATTTTTGCGACATCATACTTGATTGAGCTTCTGCTTTTTTCTTTTTCGCAAGTTCTACTTTTTCTACGCATTGGCGATCGAATTCTATCAACTTTTGAATAATATCATCCATCTTATTTTCCCCCTTCTTCTTGTCGAGGATTATTGTACTCTCATTCTTTTAAAATTCAACAGATATAGCTTTCAAAAGCACTTTTTATGATAAATTTATGACGAATTTATAAGAATTTATCAAAAATCCTCTTTAAAGAATATATGTAAAAACAAAAGCACCTCCCCTATTTTTGTGTTGTTCATGTCACTTCCTAGAGATGTGGCGCTTGCAATACATACCTTATTCTTTATTTCGCACGTTATTCTACTCCCACTTTTCAATGTTTGTCAATAGACAAATTTTCACATTTGCATAAATCCGCCAAAGCCTTAGCGTCATGCCACTTTCAGCAAGATTCCTTCCTAATTTTTTATTCATCTCTAAGTCTTTTCATTCTTGAAGGTAAATGTTAAAATGAAAGAACTTAGGAGGTCATTATGATAAATCAAAGAATTACAAAATTAAGACAACTTATGAAAGAAAGAGGAATCGATCTTTATATCATTCCAACCAGCGATTTTCACCAAAGTGAATACGTAGGAAGTTACTTTGAAGCTCGTCATTATATGTCTGGATTTAGCGGTTCAGCTGGAACTCTTATCGTAAGAGAAGATGAAGCTTATTTATGGACAGACGGTCGTTATTTTATTCAAGCAGAAAAAGAACTTGCCGGTAGTTGTATCCAATTAATGAAAATGCGTACACCGGGTGTTCCTACTATTAAAGAATATATTGAAAAATATCCAGAAGCAACCATTGGTTTTGATGGACGCGTGATGCCTTATAATCAATGTCTTTTCACAAATACCATTCAAGCCAATGAAGATCTTGTAGATCTTATTTGGCAAGAGCGTCCTGAACTTTCCCATGAAGAAATTTATTTATATGATACAAAATATTGTGGTGTTTCTAGAAAAGAAAAATTAGAAATCATTAGAGAAAAAATGAAAGATGCGAAATATCATTTAGTGACAACTTTAGATGATATTGCTTGGATCTTTAATATTCGCGGTAATGATGTTTTATGCAACCCTGTTGCTTTAGCTTATGCTTTAATTGAAAAAGAAAAAGCAAATCTTTATTTAAGAAAAGAAGCGGTAAGTCAAGAAGTCATTGATGAATTATTAAAAGACCAAATTGAAGTTAAAGATTATTTTGATATTTATGAAGATATTAAACATATTGAAGGAAAAGTATTATTAGATACTAAATCTGTTAACTATGCTTTAGTAAGTCATATTCGTCAAGAAAATATCATTGATCAAACAAACCCAAGTCAATTACTTAAATCAATTAAAAACGAAACAGAAATCAAAGCAACTAAAGATGCTCATTTACATGATGGTATTGCTGTTACTAAATTTATGTATTGGTTAAAAACAAATATAGGAAAGATGGAAATGGATGAACTTTCTATTTCGAATAAACTTTTAGAATATCGCAAACAACAACCAAATTTCAAAGATATTTCCTTTACAACAATCTGTGCTTATCATGAAAATGCTGCTTTAATGCATTATCATCCAACAGAAAAACAATATTCTAAAGTAGAAGCTTCACATCTATTATTAATTGATAGTGGTGGACAATATCTTACAGGAACAACAGATATCACAAGAACCTTTGTTTTAGGTGAAATGACGCAAGAAGAAAGAAAAGACTTCACAATTGCTTTAAAAGCAATGTTCAGATTACAAAATGCGCATTTTATCCAAGATGTTACAACAGGAGCAAACCTAGACATCCTTGCTCGTGGTGTGATTTATGACTATGATTTAGATTATCGTTGTGGAACAGGGCATGGTGTTGGTCATTTCTTAAATGTTCATGAAGGACCTAATGGACTTCGTCCAAAAAGCTTATATGGTCATGAAGCATGTATCGTTCCAGGCATGATTACAACAGATGAACCAGGTGTTTATGTAGAAGGTAGTCATGGTATTAGACATGAAAACGAACTCTTATGTGTAAAACATACTGAAAATGAATATGGTACTTTCTTAAAATTTGAACCGATCACTTATGTTCCATTTGATATTGAAGGTTTAGATTTAAATTATTTATCAAATCATGAAATTGCTTCTATTAATGAATATCAACAATATGCCTTCGATCATATTAAAGATGCCTTAACTCAAGAAGAAAAAGATTGGTACTTAAATAACTTATTTATTAAATAACAAGAGAAATCTTGTTATTTTTTAAACCTAATATAGTTTTAAGCTATATCAAACAGTGAAAAATATGTATTTTACAATATCACTTATGTTTTTTATACTTTTAGTAACAACAAGGAGGAAGTAAAAATGAACGCACCTTATAAATATGATATTGTTGGAAGTTTTTTAAGAGATAAAGAAATTAAACAAGCAAGAGAAGATTTTTCCTTAGGAAAAATCAATCAAAGTCAATTAGAAGAAATTGAAAATAAATCAATTGAAAATCTTGTTAATGAAGAAAAAGTTGTTGGTTTAAAAGCTGTTACTGATGGTGAATTTCGAAGAGCTTTTTGGCATTTAGATTTTCTATGGGATTTAAAAGGCGTAGAAAAAGTAGCCGTCGAACATTTTTCAATTGCCTTTAAAGGACATCAACCAAAAAGTCAAACTTTAGAAATTGTGGATAAAATCGATTTCCCCGAAGATCATCCATTTTTAAAACATTTTAAATTCATGCAAAGAGTATCTAGAGAAACAGAAGTTAAACAATGTATCCCTTCTCCTTCAATGCTTCATTTAATTTGTTGTATTAGAGAAGAAAATTATCAACCTATTGAAAGATATCAAGATGATGATGTTTTATTAAAAGATATCGCCTATGCTTATCAAAAAGCAATCAAAGCTTTTTATAATGCTGGATGCCGTTATCTTCAATTAGATGATACTTCATGGGGAGAATTTTGTTCAAAAGAAAAAAGAGAAGCTTACAAAGCAAGAGGAATTGATGTAGATGAACTTGCTAAAAAATATGTTGATATGATCAATCTCGCATTAGAAGCTAAACCTGATGATATGGTTATTACAATGCATATTTGTAGAGGTAACTTTAGATCAACATGGTTTACTTCAGGGGGATATGAACCAGTTGCAAAAACTTTATTTGGGAATTGTCATGTTGATGGTTTCTTCTTAGAATATGATAGTGAACGTGCTGGTGGATTTGAACCTCTTCGCTATATTCAAAATCAAAAAGTTGTCTTAGGTCTTGTGACTTCTAAAGATGCTAAACTTGAAAACAAAGATGAAATTATTAAACGTATTCATGAAGCAGAAAAATATGTTCCATTAAATCAATTAGCACTGTCTCCACAATGTGGTTTTGCTTCAACAGAAGAAGGAAACTTACTTACTAAAGAAGAACAATGGAATAAAGTCAAACTTGTTAAAGAAATCGCTGAAGAAGTTTGGCAATAATAAAAGGAACTTTTCGTTCCTTTTATTATTTTATAACTGATTTTAATGTTTCATCTGTCATTGCAAAAGTTTCTGATACTTTTTGATAGATGATTTCTTCATCAATATTCAATTCTTTTAAAAGCTTAAAAACCTTTTTTAAATCCTCTTTTCTTGTTTTATCCATTGCATCATTCATTAAGTTTTCAAAAACATCAAACAAATTAATATCATCACTGGATTCATTTTCAATACTTTCTAACAAAATTGATTTCATATCACGAGAACGACTTCTTTTATCACGATATAAAATATAAGCCTTTGCTACTCTTACATAGCCTTCTTCAATTAAAATTTCTTCAACTGTATCTTGAACAAGTTCTACTGTTGGTAAAGTACTTTCTTTTTCTTCTAATCTTTTTTCTACATCATGAGCAATAGCATATACTTTCTTTAATTCTACTTTATCAAAACATGCACTAAAGGCTTTATAAAGCGCTCCAGCAATCTTGTCTACTTCAAAGTCAACTAAACGCCCATCTCTTTTTCTAATACTTTTAATCATACAAAGCCTCCTATCTATCTATAGTATAATGAAATTTTTATTTAATTTCATTAGATATGATATTTTTCTACATGGACTTGATAATTTTTATAAATTACTAAAATATAATCTTCTTTTAATTTTTCAACAATCCCATATCTAAAGACATCTTCTTGATTTAACTGATACTTTTCTATTAATCGATGTTTGATTTCTTTTTCGTTATCAATTCTTGTCTTCCACCATTTTTTAGGTTTGACTTTAGATAATCTTAAATAGTCTTCTATTAATTCATCTTCATATTGTTCTTTTAAATAAAGATTGATATATTGGAATAATTCATCTAATTGAAAACCAAAGAATTTAAACTGTTGAGCTTGGTAAAATTCACCCAAATCTAAAAAGAAATAAAATGGTGACTTACATTGTCTTAAGACTTTATTCATTGTTATTGGCATTTTCCCTGAATTCCAATATTTTTGTAACATATCTTCAGCTAAATGTATTTTTTCAATATCTTCTTTAGATAAATCATGACTCTCTATTAATTCATAAGGAGCATGTTTTTCATAAATATAACCATATTTATTAGCTTCTTTTCTTAAACTTGTTCCTCTTAAAAGTTTTAAGAACCCTAATTGTAATTCCTTAGGATATAATCTAAAAACATCATCAAATGATTTTGAGAATCTTTGTAAGTTCTCTAGTGGCAATCCTGCAATTAAATCTAAATGAAAATCTATTTTATGATTTTGTTGGAGTTGTCGAATAACATCACATAGACGTTCAAAGTTTTGATATCTTTGAACAACTTTATTTGTTGGTTCATAAGTTGATTGAATACCGATTTCAAATCTAAGTAAACCATCAGGTGCTTCTTCATTAATAAAATCAATAATTCTTTGATCTAAAACATCCCCATTAATTTCAAATTGTAATTGTACTCCTGGATGGCAGTTTTTAAAAACAAAGTCTAATATTTCTAAAGCATGTTCTGTTTTAGCGTTAAACGAGCGATCTAAAAGCTTAATTACTTTGACATCTGTATTTAAGATTGCTTTTAATTGTTGTTTTAAATAATCCATTGAAAAGAATCTTAATCCTTTTTCTAATGAAGATAAACAATATTGACATTGATAAGGACATCCTCTACTTGTTTCAAAATATAAGATCCTATTTTTCATATCTTTCATGTCTCTTTCTAATAAATAAGGAGACTCTAACGTTTCTAAATAACTTAAATCAACTGGTGGAATCAAGCGTGGATCTCGATGTTCTTTCATACTAATACCTTGAAGCTTGACTTCTTCATTATTTTCCAAAGCTGTCAATAATTGATTTAAAGCAACTTCCCCTTCACCTGCCATAATATAGTCAATTTCAAACTCATCTAAAAAATGATCAATTTCATAAGTTACTTCAGGTCCACCAATAATAATCTTTAACTCAGGTTTTCTTTCTTTTAATAAATGACATAATTTTTGAATATGATCTACATTCCAAATATAGACACTTAAACAAAGAATATCTAAATCCATTGATAAAAGATCATCTACGATATGATTTAAATCATCTTTAATGGTATATTCTTTAAAATCAATATCATGATCATCTTTACAAGCTACATAAAGAAGTCTTAACGCTAATGATTTATGGATAAATTTTGAATTTAATGTTGTGATTAATGTTTTCATAATAACTCTATATAAAAATCTAGAGAAAACTCTAGATTTTTAATCTTTCTTAAATTTTGGAATAACGTTTTTATATAAACAATACTCTTCTAACGTCCAGTTTTGATCTTTAATTTCCTTAGCCACTTTTTTACCTACATAACGTAAATGCCATGGTTCATGAGAAATTCCTGTAATACCATCCGTTCCTTCTGTAAAACGAACAATAAATCCATATTTTGCACAGTTTTCAACAACCCATTTATATTCTGTTGTATCCCCAAAGACAAGTCTTTGTTTATCAACGACACTTTGAGAAGTCATATCAATACCAAGTCCTGTTTGATGTTCACTTGCTCCTGGAGTAGCTACATATTCAGCAGCATAAGCACCACCATATTTTTGTTCAGTTTCTTGATAGATTTTTTCTTGTTCTTCATATGAACGATAACCACTATTTAATAATAAATACATACCTTCTTTTTTAGCATCTTTGATCATTTTAACTAAAGCTTCGGCTGCAACTTTTCTAAGTTGTGGATGATCGCATGTTGGCGCTACATATTCACTATCTAATTCTACTAAATCTTTTGGTTCATAATCATTTAAATAGAATCCTTTTTTTACAAGAGTTAAATAATCATCTGGATTAGCAATATTATATTTAGCTTTTGTTTGACCATTACTTGAAACAATAAATGGATAATTAACAATATTAACGGCATAATTATAATCTTTAACAGTATTATATTGTGCTATATAATCATTGATTTTCTTTAAATCATATCCTTTTACTTTTCTAAAAGGAGCTGTTTGACTATTTGTAAGTTTATTGTCTATTAAAAATTGAAGATCACTTTTACCAGCACCATCTTTTAACATTGACCAAATTGTTTTTTCACTATAACCCATTGATTTTAATGAAGGCACTTGATTTTCAAAAATATAATTAACAACATCAACGATATCTTCATAATTCATATCTTTATGTAAAGAATAGAATTGTTCATATTCATCATAAAGAGCTACCTTATTTGAATTATCGACCCATTTTAAAATATGTTTCATCTCATCATGTGATAACAATTCTTTTTCTTCATCATTATCAAATGAGCTCACTAACTCACTTGTTGTTGACCAAGAGTAACCTTTCATCAAAAATTGAATTCTATTAAAATTAAAATAAATAATAATTCCTAAAATAACAACCACTGCTGCAATTACAGCAATCACAATACGTCCTACTTTTAAACGTCTTCTTGAACTACTATAAGAACTGTAATAACTATAATCTGTTTTTTTCTTAAATAATCCCATTTCTTTATTTCACCTCTATTAATGTATCGCTATTATAGAAAATATAGATACTACTTACAATCCTTTTTTAAATAGTTTTTTCTACCAATTTCATATAAATCATTTCCTAAATGATCAATTACTACAACTAATGGCATATTTTTAACTTTTAACTTACGAATTGCTTCCGGTCCTAAATCATCAAAAGCAATCACTTCACATTCTTCTATACATGAAGACATCATCGCTCCAGCACCACCAATAGCACCAAAATAAACGCCATGATAGTCAACAATGGCTTTTTTAACTGCATCATTTCGATACCCTTTACCAATCATCGCATGTAAGCCAAGTTTAATAAGTCTAGGTGAATAAGCATCCATTCTTCCTGAAGTGGTTGGTCCACCACTGCCAAATACTTGACCTGGTTTTGAAGGAGTTGGGCCAACATAAAAAATCGTTTGATCTTGGATATTGAAAGGAAGTTCTTTTCCTTCATCCAATAATTGAATCAATCTTTTATGAGCAGCATCTCTTCCTGTATAAATCGTTCCACTTAAAAAAACTTCATCTCCAGCTTTTAGCTGTTTAATTTTATCAACTGTTAATGGTGTTTCTAAATAAATCATAGTGAAACCTCCTTATGACGTGAAACATGACAACAAATACTAACAGCGACTGGCATCCCTGCAATATGTGTAGGGAAAGTTTCAATATTTAAAGAAAGAGCTGTTGTCTTTCCTCCATAACCAGCAGGACCAATTCCTGTTTCATTGATCATTTGTAATAATTCATCTTCTAAAGAAGCATATCTTTGATCTGGATGATGACTTCCAATTTCACGAATCATGGCCTTTTTAGCAAGCATTGCCACTTTATCAAAAGAACCTCCAATACCTACACCAATAACCATTGGTGGGCAGGCATTTGGTCCTGCATCATTGACAACTTTCATCACAAAATCCTTAATACCTTGAAGTCCATCACTTGGTTTTAACATCTTAATTTGGCTCATATTTTCTGAACCAAATCCTTTAGGCGCTAAAGTAATATGAAAAGTATCCCCCTCAACAATATCATAATAAATAATTGCTGGAGTATTGTCTTTTGTATTAGTGCGTTCAAACAAAGGATCTTTAACAACTGATTTTCTTAAATACCCTTCTGTATATCCTTGTCTTACTCCTTCTTGAATTGCTTCATTTAAACTGCCACCTGTAATATGTACTTCTTGTCCCATTGTCACATAAACAAAAGCCATTCCTGTATCTTGACAAATAGGCATTTGTTTTTCTTGTGCCAACTTTGCATTATCCATTAATACTTGTAATGTTTTTTTGGCAAGTGCACTATCTTCTTCATCATGTTTTTGTGATAATGCTTTTTCAACATCTTGAGGTAAAATAGTTGCTGCTTCTATACACATTTTTTTAATTGCATCTGTAATTGTTGAATATGTTATTTCTCTCATATGTATCTCCTATTCAATAATATTATCTTTTACATCAGGATAATAAATAGAATAATATCTAAGTGACATTAATTCCATTGTTGTAAGTAAATTATGTTTACCTGTTTTTTTATATTTTGAATCACCTATTTCAATAATATAATTTGGTTCAAAACCAAAATCAAAGCTCTTATCATTGGTAATCACAACAACTTTCGCATTTGATTTTTTAATATATGAAATCATCTTTTGACTCCCATTAAAAATATGACCACTTACTGTTAAAATAATAGCTACACTATTTTCATCTAACTCCTTAGCACATTGAAGCTGACTTGTTTGTTCCATATAAGCCATTGTGAACTTCTCTAACATCAATAAATCAGTTTGAAAATGTAAAGCAACTGAATGTGAAAACTGTGTTCCAAAAAAAGCTACGTTATCACTATCATGAATCAGTTTTAAAACCTCATCGATTACATTCCAATCTAAATAAGAAGAAAGTTGACTTAAAGATGTACAAATTTGTTGACTATAATAAGCTGTACTTTCTTCTGGATGATCTTTCATCATATCTAAAGGAACATTAATTAAATTATTAAACTTTCTTGATGTTGAACTAAACCACGCACACTCTTGTTTTAAATGAGCATAATTTTCATAACCAAGTGTTCTACAAAAACGAGAAATGGTTGCTGGAGACACAAAACATTCGCTCGCAAGTTTAGAAATTCCCATATGAGCTACTTCTGAAATATGATGTGCCATATACCAGGCAATGTTATAATTTGTATCTGTTTCATTGGCGCTATCTAAATATATTAATAATCTATAAAATAAATTTTTCATGTCATCCTCCCCTATTCTACAATATTATACACTAAATTCATCTTTATGCTTATATAAATTTGTGATAACAAATCACATATTTTTTTACATTTGTAACTTTTTTTAACTATTTTTTATTTATATATTAAATCTGTAGAAAGAAAATAGATTTTACTATTCATATTCCCTCTATTATCTTTCTATATTATTCTTATCCTCCCAAATAAGAATAACATAAAAGGCATCTTGATGTCTTTTTTTCTTTTTCTTATAATAAAGAAAAAGGAGATCAATAATAATGTTAAAAGAATTCAAAGAATTTGCCTTAAAAGGCAACATGATTGATTTAGCTGTTGGGGTTATTATCGGTGGTGCTTTTAATTCATTAGTCACTTCTCTTGTAGAAAACATCATTATGCCTATTTTAAGTTTAGTTACAGGTAAGATCGATTTTTCTAATCTATTTATTGCTTTAGATGGAAATACATACAAAACATTAGCTGCTGCTCAAGCAGCAGGAGCATCTACTGTTAATTATGGTTTATTTATTACTGGTTTACTTAATTTTCTTATCATGGCTTTTGTTATCTTTATGATTGTTAAAACGATGAACAAATTAAGAACTAAAACAGAAAAACCTGTAGAAGAAAAACCAACAAAGAAGATTTGTCCTTATTGTCAAAGTGAAATCTCTATCAAAGCATCTCGTTGCCCACACTGTACAAGCCAATTAGAAAATTAAAATAGCTTTCTGTAATGTCATTCATTACAAAAAGCTATTTTTTTATTATTATTTAATTTTAGCATTTATCGCAAAATCAAGTTTTGTTTCAATATCATAATTTTCTTCTTTGCCTGCAAATGTCGTGGCTTTTCCATAATAGTGCATGATTGTTTTTCCATTTTTTACAGATAAATCAAGTTGAATATCACTGCTTTGATAAGCTTCTTTTAAAAGTGAACATATTCCTTCATGTTGAAACTGAATTTCCACAATTTGTAATTCTATTTCAGGAGCTATTTCAATACCATGTCGTGTAGTATAAATTATTTGTGGTGCTTCTATTTTTAAATTATTCCCGGCTGTGCTTTCACTTACCTGAATATTGATTTCAGGATGACTAGCACACCATTTATAATAGCCAAAACCACAAAGAGTAATCACTAAAACAAATAAAAGGATATAAAGGTAAATCTTTTTGATTTTAAATGTTACATATTGTTTCATTGTTTCACCTACCTATTTATTTGATTATAGCATAGATGTTCTATATAAAACAAAAAACATCGATTACTCGATGTCTCTTACATTTGGTGCGGGCGACAGGAATCGAACCTGCACGCCGAAGGCGCTAGATCCTAAGTCTAGTGCGTCTGCCAGTTCCGCCACGCCCGCATTGAAATGGTGACCCGCAGGCGACTCGAACGCCTGACCCTCTGATTAAAAGTCAGATGCTCTACCAACTGAGCTAGCGGGTCAAAATATGGTGCCGGCTAAAGGACTTGAACCCTCAACCTACTGATTACAAGTCAGTTGCTCTACCAATTGAGCTAAGCCGGCATTTAAAAAAATGGTGGAGGTTAACGGGCTCGAACCGCTGACCCTCTGCTTGTAAGGCAGATGCTCTCCCAACTGAGCTAAACCTCCAAAAATGGTGACTCGTACGGGATTCGAACCCGTGAATGCATGCGTGAAAGGCATGTGAGTTAACCGTTTCTCCAACGAGCCACATGGCGCTTGAAGTAGGACTCGAACCTACGACCGATCGGTTAACAGCCGATTGCTCTACCAACTGAGCTATTCAAGCAACTTAACAGTGCTCATTTATATTAGCATCCTTTTTCTAATAAATCAACCCTTTTTTATAATTTTTTTAAAAAATCTAAAGTGAAAAGTTAAATTCCACTTTAGATATGACAAAGTGGATTTTAGTCTT
>NZ_JAJDKB010000032.1:0-32196 GCF_020589955.1 Faecalibacillus sp. TM498 | reverse complement strand
ACCTAATATTCTTATAAAATCTGCTTTCTGAAAGAGTAAATTCTACTTTTATTTTTCATTTTTTTAAAGTGGAATTTAACTTTTCACTTTAGCACCATTTTGTTCTTAAAGAAAAAATGCCAGTTTAAACTGACATTAATTGCTTTTATTTCTTATATCATTCCAAAAACCAGGAACATTATCAGAAGCATTAGATACACCTTTAATATAAGCACAATACAATTGTACTTTAACATCTTGTTTGGTAGAATCCTTTACACCTTTCATACGATTATAGTTAATGCCATTTTCAGCCTTTGTATACATTGCACGCCCCGCTTCTTCTTTAGTTTTTGCTTCTCCGCTTTTAGACCATAAGTATTTATGAGACCATATTTTACCATCATAAAACCATGGCCTACTATCTTTTGTTTCTTGATAGATAGCACAGTAAACATGATACATTTTTTCTTCATCTGCACTTCCTTTATAAGAAGTATGCCCCGCTCCAAAAATCAATATATATGGATTTTTTTCCAATCCTGCTTTTGATTTTAAATCAGCAGCCTGTTCTTTAGTTAATTTTTTATTTCCATTTTTAGAGCCATTATCATTACCAAATTCACCATCAGTCCCATAAGTTCTAATCAAAGTTGTTTGTGATGCAATCAATGCATCTCTTACTTTATATAATTGTTCAGATTCTTTTGCTTGTTCAACATATCCTAATACTGATGGAACTGCAATAGCTGCAAGTATAGCAAGTATAACAAGTACAACAATAATTTCTACTAATATAAAACCTTTTTGTTTCCTTTTTTATTCATGTCAACAACTCCCTTATATTTCATATAATGCCCTTATTATCAATACTTTTAAAGATAATAAAAGAAGTATCACCAAGTGATACTCCTCTATTTTTAAAGTAATGACGCAAATAAACGAATGTATTGTTCTGCACTTGCATCCCAATCTAATTTTTCAGCCATTGCACGTTGCACTATTGCATCCCATGCATCTGGATAATCATAGAAAGTATGCAATGCATAATCAATTGTATCCATCATCTCATGTGCATTATAGTTAGAAAAACTGAATCCTGTACCAGTTTGTTCAAATTCATTATATGGTTGAACACTGTCAGCTAAACCACCTGTTTCTCTAACAATAGGAATTGTTCCATATTTTAATGACATCATTTGTGACAAACCACAAGGTTCAAATAATGATGGCATTAAGAACATATCACATCCTGCATAAATACGATTTGACAATACAAAGTCATATTTACATTGGAATGATACTTTATCTTGATGAGCCCATGCTGCACCTTTTAAAGCATCTTCATACATATGATCTCCTGAACCTAAGATAATAATTTGAACTCTTCTTTGGCACATCGCTTCAAATTGATTAATAATCAAATCTAATCCTTTTTGTTCAGTCAATCTTGTTACGATACCGATTAAAGCAACTTTTGGATCTTCTGGTAATCCAACTTGTCTTTGCAATGCTAATTTATTTTCCAACTTACCATTTTTAACTGAACGAGCTGAATATTTTTTAACGATTGTTTGATCTTTACTTGGATTGATAACATCATAATCAACACCATTTAAAATACCATATAAATCATGTTTTCTCATTTCAAGAATAGATTGTAATCCTTCACCATATTGATCAGTTAAAATTTCTTTAGCGTAAGTCGGAGACACTGTCGTAATAACATCACTGTAGAAAATTGCCGCTTTCATCATATTTAAACATCCATCATTACGACAGTTCCCGTTATAATATAAATAACTATCTAACGCAAAGTATTCTTCCAATAATTTTGGATCAGCTTTTCCTTGGAACAAAATATTATGAATTGTGAATACAATTTTAATATTTTGATAATAATCATAATAACAATATCTTTCTTTATAAAGCATTGCAATCATTGCTGTTTGCCAATCATTTAATTGTAAAACATCAGGTTTAATATTTAAATGACTAATTAATTCTAGAACCGCAAAATCAAAGAATGCAAATCTTTCATAATCATCATCATAACCATATAATCCTGGTCTACCAAAATATTGTTCATTATCAATGAAATAGAAAGTTACACCATCTACTTCAGCTTTAAATATACCACAATAGCGTTTTCTCCATCCCATATAGATATCAAAATTTGTTACATATTCAATTTGATCAACAAATTTCATATCTTGATATTTAGGAATAACAACAATACTTTCAACATCTTTTTTTGCTGTTTCTTTTGGTAATGAACCAATAACGTCAGCTAAACCACCCGATTTGATAAAAGGAGTCGCTTCACTGGCAACATACATAACTCTCATTAAACACGGTCTCCTTCTTTAATATAAAGTGGACTTGTTTCTGTTCCTTTTAATTCTAATTTCTTTTCAACTTTTGCACGTTTGTCAATAATTACGTTTTCTAATACTGCTCCAGGAGCAATCTTAGATCCAGAGAAGATAACACAGTTTTTAATAACTGCACCTTTTCCAATTGTAACTTCACGTCCAAGAATACTATTTTCAACAGTTCCATCAATTACTGCACCATTAGCTACGAACGATTTTTTAACATTAGCGTTTTCTAAATATTTTGTTGGAGGTGTGTCGTTTGTATTTGTATAAATTGGCCAATTTGATTTAAATACACGTGATGAAATATCAATATCTAACATTTCCAATGAATATTTGAAGTATGCTTCTGTAGAATCTAAGCATCTAGCATATCCTTTATATTCATAAGTATGAATTTGTTTTTCATCACATAAATATCCTAGAATATCTTTTAAATCATAGAAAGCAGAAATCTTATGTGCCTTTTTCATGATTTCTAATAATTCTTTTCTATTGATTACATAAGTTTCTAATGAAATATTTTGTCTTTTTCTTGTACCTTTGTTAATTGTTTTACCAGTTAATAAACCATCTTTATCTATTTCTAAAACATCACAACCAACCCAAGCAACATCTGCATCTTTTGCTTTACGATAAGTCATTGTGATTGATGCTCCTGATTTTTCATGAGCTGTAATCACATCATTATAATCCATTGTTGTAACGATATGAGCAGGTGCAATCACAACATAATCTGCATTACTTGTTTCTAAGAAATGAATATTTTCAACTAAGTTGTTAATATCATGATTGTATTTAGGATCGTTAGCGTATTTTTCATTATAAAGTAATGAAACACCACCAGCTTTTTGGTTAAAGTTCCAAGAATTACCATTTCCTAAATGTTTAAATAAAGAACGTGGTTTCTTTTGAATCATAACCCCAATTGCATCTATTTTAGAATTTGACATATTTGATAAAACAAAGTCAATAATTCCATAACGACCAAGGAAGCTTACAGAGGCCACTGGTCTTCTTTCTGTTAATCCCGTAAATTCTATATCTGAATGTAAGTTTACTAAACCAATAACTTTTGCCATCTTTACTTCCCCCTCTTATCTACTATTATCGCTCACTAATTCAACTTCTTTAGCTTCTGAATTAATGACAGTTCCAGCTTTAACAACTACATTTTCATCAATAATGGCTTTATAGATTTCTGCCCCTTCTTCTACAAGAACACCAGGCATCAATACAGAGTCAACAACTTTTGCGCCTTCTCCAACATTGACATTATTGAATAAAACAGATCCTTCAACAGTTCCGTTAACCATACATCCTTGAGTAACAAGAGAGTTTTTAACTTCTGCTTTTTCACCGATAATTTGAGGTTTTCCTAAAGTGTCTTCAGTATAGATTTTCCAATCTTTTTTGATATTATATAAATCTAAATCTTTATCTTTAAGTAAATCCATGTTAGCTTCCCATAAACTATCTACAGTACCAACATCTTTCCAATATCCATCAAATTCCCAAGCATAAAGCTTTTTATTATCATTTAACATTGCTGGAATGATATTCATACCAAAATCATGTTTACTATCTTTATCTTTTGCATCAGCTACTAGATATTTACGTAATTGTTTATAAGTAAAGATATAAATACCCATAGATGCAAGAGTTGATTTTGGGTGTTCTGGTTTTTCTTCGAATTCATAAATAGTTCCATCTTCATGAGCATTCATAATACCAAAACGACTCGCTTCTTTAAGTGATACATTTAATACTGCAATTGTAGCATCTGCACCACGTTGTTTATGAGCTTCTAACATTTGATCGTATTCCATTTTATAAATATGATCTCCTGATAAAATCAAAACATATTCTGGATCATAACGATCTAAGAAATCTAAGTTTTGATAAATGGCATCTGCAGTACCTGCATACCAAGTGGCTCCTACTTCGTCTCTTTCACGTGCTGGTAAAATAGCAGCCAAAGAATTAGCTCCATCTAATCCCCATTTAGTTCCAGCTCCAACATAAGTTCCAAGTAAAACTGATTCATATTGTGTAAGTACACCTACGATATCAATACCCGAATTTGCGCAGTTACTTAGTGGAAAGTCGATGATACGATATTTCCCCCCAAAGTGAACTGCCGGTTTTGCGACTTTTGCTGTAAGTTCTTTTAAACGTGTTCCACGCCCTCCAGCTAAAATCATAGCGACAATTTCTTTTCCCATTTTTAACTCCTCCTATACAAAATGTAAGCGCTTTAATCTACATCTTTATCTTATCATATTTCACTTTATAATTCACGGAATTATTTAAGTTTTTTAAGCAATAATAGATCAAATACTTAGGGTAATATTATTGTACTCCTTTTTTGACATAAATTTAAAGGATAATCATAAATTATTTTGAGGTGAAAACATGGCTCGAATTTCATATACCGAAAAAGAAGTCGAATTATTAGCGAGATTGATAAAATCTGAAGCTTTAGGAGAGGGCGAAGAAGGCATGCTCCTTGTAGGAAATGTCATTGTCAATCGTGTTGTCGCAAATTGTGACATTTTTAGAAATGTCAGAACTATTAGTGAAGTTGTCTATCAGACAAATCAATTTGCTGGAGTAGGACAACCGCTATTTAATGAACCTGTGAGTCAAAATGAAAAAGACATTGCCTTAAGATGTATTAATGGCTATCGAAATGAACCCGCCACGAACGCCTTATGGTTTAAAAATCCTGGCACAAATGTTGATTGTCCAGAAACGTTTTATGGAAGACTATCTGGAAAATATAAAAAACATTGTTTTTATAACCCAGGGTTAAAAGATAATTGTGACTTATAGGAGGTCTCTATGGATTATTTTGATGATTTAAACCCTTACTTAGTAAAAGAAGATGATAATGAAAATCTTACCAGGCAACAAACTGTTCCCCCTACTCAACCCGTAGAACAAACATACGTTGAAAATATTTTACGTGTTAACGTTGGTAAAAAAGGAACATTCTATTTTAGTTATACCGGTTCTAAAACATGGAATGATAAGATTTATACAGGAACATTGCAACAAGCTGGTAGAGATCATTTTATTATCGTAACTGATACTGGTAAAACAGTAATGTTATTACTTGTTTATTTATTATGGGCAGAATTTGATGAGCCTTTAGATTATCAATATAAAGTAAAATAAGTGCTTACGCACTTATTACATATTTTCGTACTGTTGATACAAAATGTAATGATCCTGTTACAACAATATTTTGATGTTTAGCCTTCATTATTTCAATAGCTTTTTGATAGGGAATGTGTCCCCCTTGACTTCTTTCATCATCAAAATCAGCAATCACAACATCAAATTCTTTCAACATATCTAACATCTTTTGACAATCTTTATCCATCAAAGCACTAAAAACAATTCCAACATCTTCTAACTTTCTTTCTTTGATTGTTTGAATCAATGCCTCTATTCCACTGATATTATGAGCACCATCTAAATAAAGATGTCCAAATTGTTCAAAACGACAAGGCCATTTAAAATCATCGATCACCGCTTGAATATCTTCATCATTTAAATCACATAGATAATCAACAACATTTAAAGCAAGCGTTAAATTACTTACTTGATATGTTGGTAAATGTAATACATATTTTTTTTGATGAAAATGTAGATGATAAGGATACTGATATTGTTTTTCTACTTGTAAAGGATAAAAAGTACTTTGATGTTTTGTACAATAATCTTTAAAATAACTTAATATTTCTTTATTTTGTTCAGTTGTAAATAAAGGGACCCCTTCTTTAACAATACCTACTTTATGACTGGCTATTTCTAACAAAGTATCTCCTAACATAAATTGATGATCATAACCAATATTACTAATAACAGCTACCTGACTTTGAATGACATTTGTCTTATCATTCAAACCACCAATCCCACATTCAATCACATGATAATCTAAATCTAATTCATGAAAATAATTAAGCATGATTATTGTGTCTATTTCAAACATCGAAAGATGTTCTTTTTCTATTATTGGATATAAATCATTGACTAATCGTAACAACTCTTCATCAGAAATAGGTTTTCCATCTACCGAAATTCTTTCATTATGTTTAATAATATAAGGTGATGTAAACGTTCCTACATGATAGCCTTGTTTTACTAGTAAATCTTTAATAAAAGTCACTGTTGAGCCTTTTCCATTTGTTCCTGCTACATGAATAACATTTTTTAAATCAACAGGTAGATGATACCTTTTTATAATTTCTTGAAACTCTTTAAAAGAACGTTTCATTCTTTGTGATTCAATAAAATTCAAAGCTTCATCAATTGTTTTAAACATTGGGAATACTCCAATCAATAGGTGTCATTCCATTTTTAATTAAAAACTCATTTGTTTTAGAAAATGGTCTTGAACCAAAGAAACCTCTATATGCTGAAAGTGGTGAAGGATGCACACTTGTAAGTACTAAATGTCTAGAATCAATGTATTTTTTCTTTTCGATTGCGTTCTTTCCCCAAAGAATAAAAACGAGTGGTTTTTCTCTTTCATTTAAATAACGTACAATATTCAATGTAAAAGTTTCCCAACCTAATCCCTTGTGAGAATTTGCTTTTCCTCTTTCAACAGTCAAAACATTATTAAGTAACAAAACACCTTGTTTAGCCCAATAAGTTAAATCACCATGGTTAGGAATAGGAAGTCCTAAATCATCATGAATTTCTTTATAAATATTCACAAGACTTGGTGGTATACGCACATCTTTGGTAACTGAAAAGGCAAGTCCATTGGCTTGATGAGGTTCATGATAAGGATCTTGTCCTAAAATAACAACCTTTACATCATCAAAGTCACATAAATTAAGGGCTCTAAAGATTTGTTTTTTAGGTGGATAAATCGTTTTGGTTTCATATTCTTTTTCAATAACTTGATGTAGTTTTTGATAATATTCTTTTTGTGATTCTATTTCAACAATGGTCTTAAATCTATTCATGATTTTCTCCTAATACAAATTTTTCAATAACTTCTTTAACAGCCCCTTCATCATAATCTTTTTGTGTCACATATTGAGCAAGTTCTTTAATATCATCACTTGCACAAGCCACTGCACAACCAAGTTTAGCTGTTTTAATCATTTCTACATCATTATAATTATCTCCAATACCAATCGTTTCATCCATATCATATCCTAGATAATTTACTAACCAACGCATCCCATAACCTTTATCAACACCTTTGGTATTCATTTCTAAATAACGTCCACTAGAAAATGCAATACTACATGTTTCTTGAATACTTTCAGGTAATTTTTTAGCAAGTTGTTTTAAATAATCCATGTCTCTTTTTTCATATAGAATCTTTGCAATTTTTTCATCCTTTAGAAAATCAATATCATAATCTTCGATTACTTTAAATTTTGCTTTTTGTGCAATTTTTCTTTGAATTTCATCTTCATCTGCATGAAAAATATAACAACAATCTAAAGTAAAAATTAAAACACAAACATCTAAATTTCTTGCATTTTCAAATATTTCCTTTGCTTGTTTAAAATCTAATCCTTTAAAATGAAGAACTTTATTATCTTTATTTTCAACAATAAGACCTCCATTAAAACAAAGTGAATATTCTCCTGCTTTATCATATGTACCTATTTCTTTTAAAATATCTGGAATCATATTAAAAGCTCTTCCTGTACAAGGAACAAACTTTAAACCTTGTTCTCTTGCTTTTAAAATAGCTTCTTGATTCATTTTTGGTACATGATGATTTACTAATAAAGTTTCATCTAAATCTGAAAACATTAAACGATACATACTTATTCTCCTTTATAAAACATCTTTAAAAAAAGTGGCACTCTTTGTGACCAATCATATTCACTATGTCTTCCCTCTGGAAAGAAATGATATTGAAAATGATCAATTTTTTCTTCAATACATTCCTTTAAATGAAGATTACTTGGAATATATCTTTCATCTTCTTCTTGACCACCAACGTCCATATACAACATATTATGACTTATTGAACTAACTTTCAATAACTTTACAAACTCTTCTTCATAAATCCAAAAAGCTGTTGAAAGAATAGCACATTTTTTAAAAATCGTTGGATATTTTAAAAAAGCATAAAATGAAATCAAAGCTCCCATTGAACTTCCTACAATACCATAATCATCTATTTTAGTAGGGAAGTTTTGATCTAGATAAGGTTTTAATTGCGTTGTCAAAAAAGTAACATAAGCATTTCCTTCTCCTCCTACGAGTCTATGAGTATCATATTCTCTTGAAAATTCTTGATTCATGACCCAAGGACCATATTCATCTTCTCTTTTTAAAGGTTCAAAATTACAGTAGATAGCTACTAAAATCACATCTAATTTCAGCTCCCGTACACTTTCTAAAAATCCCCAACTTTTTCCTATATAAGATTGTTCATCAAAAAAAGCATTTTGACCATCATTGATTATTAACACAGGATATCTTTTTTTAGCTGATTGATAATCATCAGGTACATAAATATCAATATGTCTTTTTCTTTTCAATGAACGAATATACATTTCTTCTTTAATAATCATAAAAAATCTCCTAAAACAAAAATAAGCAATCTCTGCTTATTTTTCTTGATCTATATCTGGTAAGATGACAACTTGTTCCCCATCTTTTGTGAAAACATAGTTTTCTCTTGCATAACGTGTCACATAATCATCATCATTTAAAAGACTTACTTCATTTTGTAAATCTTTCTTTTCTTTTTTTACTATTGCGACTTCTTTTTCGAGTTTGTCAATTTCTGCTGTTCTTGAAAAAACAGACATGGCTTGAGATAATAAGATGTATATTAAAAAGCATCCAATAAAAAGATAAGCCATTGGTTTATACACTTTTTTTAGTCTTTTTTTTGTCATCTTTTCACCCTCTTTTTTATAGCCCCTATTATACCATCAAACTTCAAAAAAACAAAGCGCACAGGTTTAAATAGTCGTGTTAATTTTTGGTTTATTTTAACGATCATAATATACATTTTTTCATGCATCAAATTTTGATAAACAACATATCCCGCCAAAACACTCACTAAAAAATACGCTCTTAAAATACCTTCATTGATTTTTAATAAGCCTATAAAATAGATTGCAGCAAAAATAATACCAAAACAACATTGCATAATAAAATAAATAAATTTGATTTTAATTTTGATGAGATGACTATAAATAAAATGATATACAAAGGTAAAGATAATCCCGTATACAAAAGAATACCCTATTCCTTGTATTTGTGTAATTAAATCCATTATTTCAATAATTTATTTAAAACACTATCTTTACTCTTTGTTGTTCTTTTATTCGATAAGTAAGAAATCGCATCAATATTTCCTTTAATACTGACCTCTTTTTTCTCTTGATCAAAACGCACAAGTGCTAAATCGCTACCTTTAATATTTAAATATCCTAAAGATGTTTCAATTAAAAATTCTAAAGAATCAAAACTTTCAATTTTTTTAATACCTGTAAGTTCCAATGTCTTACGATCTTTTAAATACACATGATGATAAGGTGTTTGTTCAAAATGTATTTGATTATCCATAATATCCCTCCTCTACATCATATGAAAAAAGAGAATGTTCATGACATTCTCTTATTCATTTACTTCTTTTCTTTTTTCATCAACAATATCATAAAGCATTGTACTTTCATCTTTTAAAACATGTTCCTTAAGAAGTTTAACTTTAACCGTTAATATCGTTCTTCCAAATTCAATTTCAATCAAATCTCCAACATTTAACTTTGTTGAAGGTTTAGCTACTTTACCATTGACTTTAACACGTTCACTTTGAGAAATTTCTTTGGATAAAGTACGTCTTTTAATAATTCTAGATACCTTTAAAAATTTATCTAATCTCATCTTATTCACTCATAACAGCAGTAATTGCTGGAACTACTTGTTTTTTACGAGAAATAACACCAGCTAATGTTCCTTGACATTCTGTTAATTGAACATTAAATGCTTTTTCTACTAATTCAGGACGTGGTCCACCAACAAAGATTTCACTGTTAGCGTTGATAATATCTGTAAGTAATAATAATGTGAATTCTAAATTATTATCTTCCGCAAATTTATTCATATAATCTAACATATCTTTTTTGTATGGTAAGAATCCTTCAACATCCATTGAGTTTACTTGTGCAACCCCTACTTGTAAGTTATCAAAATTGAATTTTTTGAAGTCTTGGTTAAAGATTTCATCTACAGTTTTACCAACTAAAGATGTTCCTGCTTTAAACATTTCCATTGCAAATTCTTGAATATCAACACCTGCAATTTCAGCTAGTTTCTTAGCAATCTTAGTATCAACTGGTGTACAAGTTGGTGATTTGAATAATAATGTATCAGAAACAACCGCACCTAATAATAAACCAGCAATATGGCTTGGCATTTCAACATCTAATTCATCAAACATTTTAGTTACAATTGTAGCTGTTGAACCTAATGGTTCTCCTCTAAATAATAATGGTCCTACTGTTTGAATATCAGCTACTCTATGGTGATCGACGATTTCTAAAATATCAGCTTCTTCAATACCAGGGATAGATTGACCTCTTTCATTGTGGTCTACTAAAATAACTTTTTTTCTTAATCCTTTTAATAAAGCAAAACGAGAAATACTTCCTACACAACGATTATTTAAATCAATAACTGGATATCCACGATATCTTGTTTCAGACATAACTTCTTTCATATAATCTAAAGTATCATCTGTAGAGAAAGTTTTAATATCTCCTTTGATCATGACATATTCAACAGGAATTGCTTGAACAATTTGTTGAGATGTTTGATAAGTATTAAATGGTGTAGAAATAATTGAAATTCCTTGTTCTTCACATTTTTTTACAACATTTTCATCAGCAGTTAAAGAACCAGTTAATACAATTAAAGATGGTTTAACTGAAATAAGTTCTTCTAAATCATCACTTCTATCTCCACCTACAATCACAACATCATTTTCATGAATACGTTTTTTAGCTTCACTACCTGACATTGCTGCAATGTGAATATCACCTTCAACAACTTTTAAAGATTCATTTAAATAAATCACATTAGCTTCTAATGTATCAATAACATTTTCAACAGGAGTTTTAGCTTTCTTTAAAACTTCACTATCCCATTGATCCATGTATCCTTCAATAATATTAGATGTAGATAAAAGCCCTAATAATTGACCATGTTCATCTAAAATAGGAGCAGATTTTAAATTTTGTTGTTTTAATAAAAACCATGCAGTTTTTAAAGTTAAATCTTTAGAAAAAACAGTTACTTTATCATAATTTAAATCTTCTACCTTTTGTTTAACAGTTTTAAGTAAAACAGGATGTTCTACTCCAAAACGTTTTAAAACATATTCAGTTTCTCTATTAATTTCTCCTAAACGTACAGGAACTGCATTATATTTATTTGTTGCATTTAATAAATAACTATAAGCAATTGCTGAACAAATACTATCTGTATCTGGATTTCTATGTCCACTTACATAAACTAAATCACTCATTCATTTTCTCCTTTAAACATTTTTCTTTAAATAACGATATACAGTTGGTTCAGATACCGCTAATTTTTCAGCCACTAATACAATAGCACCTTTTACCTTAAATGTCCCTTTTTCTTGTAAATATTTTACAACCTTGATCTTTTCATCAACATTTAATCTTTCAGCTAAGAAATAACTTGGGAATCCCATCTTTTCTAAACATTCTTTAATATACATATCAATCATTTCATCTAATGGTGATGATAAGATTTCAACTGGGTTATCCATTTTAAATTCGATATCTTTTTCTTCTTTAATTCCCAAAATCTTTTTAATTGTAGAAGTTAAATATTCTAAATCAGAAATATTAACATTAATACATAACATACCAACTGGCATTTCACGGCCTTCTTCTTTAATAAAATAAGTTGCCGCTCTCATTAATTTACCATCATTTCCTACTGTTTTATAGTTCATAACATAATCATGATTTAAATATTGTTTTTCTTCTAGATAATGTAATGATAAATTTGATAACTTCGCACCAACTTCTCTTCCTGAAATTGGATTATTTGAAATAGCTACGATTTCTTGATCTTTAGATGTTAAATCATGTAAAGCTATTTCACAATTGTCACCTAATGCAGCACTTAAAAAATAAACTAACTTTGCATAAGGCTCTAAACTTTTGTACATACTTTTTTCTTCCTCATTTCCTTATTATTATGATAATAATTCATATCTATATATTATCACGATAATAATTCATAAACAACAATTATTATTATAATAAAAAAGAAGTCTATAGTTTTTCACAAAGACTTCTATTTATAAATATTCTTTTTAGAAATTTCTTTTAAAGAAGAAACACCTGTCATCATCATCGTATTTTCTAATTCTTGACCTAATTGTTGGACATATGCTTCTACACCTTGTTCACCATTACCATAAATCATATTAACAAATGGTCTTGCTATAATGACTGCATCCGCCCCTAAAGCAAGGGCTTTAAAAACATCTAAACCACTACGAATACCACCATCAACAATAATTTTAACTTGTCCTTTAAATTGATCAGCAATTTCTTCTAAAACAGAAGCTGTTGCAGGAGTCCCATCTAAAACTCTTCCTCCATGATTGGAAACAACAATCCCTTGAGCACCTGCATTAATCGCTTTTTGCGCTCCTTCAACTGACATAATTCCTTTAACAATAAAAGGAACTTTAGCATAATCAATGATTTTTTTTAGTTCAGCAACACTTTTTCTACCTGCTGGAGGTATTCTTCCTTGTAAAAAAGGAAGTCCGGCAGCATCAACATCCATTGCTATCGCAAAAGCCTTTGAAGCTTTTGCCAACTCTAATTTTTTAAAACATGTTTCTTTATCCCAAGGTTTAATCGTTGGAACACCAATGCCATTATTTTCTTTAATATAATGTGTTGCATGCACCATGATTTCTTCATTTAAACCATCCCCTGTAAAAGCAGCAATCCCACTTTTTGCACAAGCACGTACATAAATTTCATTAAACGTATTATCATTATATAAATCACTATAATGTTGACTTACTGCTCCTACTGGTCCAGCAAAAATAGGATACTTAAATGTTTTTCCAAACATTTCAAAAGTTGTATCAATTTCTTTATTTTCAGCAAGAGTATCCATTTTAACTTCTATCTTTTGCCAAGCCTCATAATTTTTAATAGCTACTGTTCCTGTTCCTTTAGAGCCTGGTCCAGGTATTTTATTCGAACAAGCTTTTCCATTACATACTGGACATGACTTACAATAAGGTCCAATAACACTTCTACTTTTTTCTCTTATTTCATTAACATTCATTTTCCTTCATCCTTTATTATTCATTCTCCAAAAGCTTACACCTGTCCTTTAATAAAAATCAAGTTTTTCATAAAAAAACTTGTTTGTATAAATTATACAAACAAGTAATCCTTTCTATGAAGGTACATACAATTCCGGATCTCCATTAATCACTTCAAAATCATCTTTTTCTAAAGCTAGTTCTTGAATAATCGTTCCTTCTAACTCTTCTTTTGTTTGTAAACAAAAACCTCTAAATGCTTTTTTAGAATAATAACTCCAGTTTGCTAGTTGGTTAAGAGATTCATTATTTCTAATATCTGTATATTTTTCTTCCTTAAAGATAACAATCAAATCATATCTTTTTTCTTCATGTTTCTTTTCTTCATTTTTATTCATATAAAAATAAAGACCTACAATAATAACAGCAATGATAAAAATATAAATATTAAAACCCATATAAATCATCTCCTTTTATTTATTATATCTTAGTCCAACATCTTTTGCATTTCTTTTGAATTAATGCTTACAATTTCTTTAAAATATTCTTGTTGAGTCTTATCTCCTTTAAATAATTCTTTTTCAATTTTACCATCTTTTAAATAAAGAAGTCTTGAAGAATAAGAAGCAATCAATGGATCATGGCTTACCATAATGATCGTAATATGATTTTCATTCATCTTTTTAAAGATAGATAATATTTCATGTGAATTTTGACTATCTAAGTTTCCTGTTGGTTCATCTGCAATAATGATTTTAGGATTTCCAATTAATGCTCTTGCAATAGCGACTCTTTGTTGTTGTCCACCAGAACATTCATGAGGATATTTATTGAGTAGTGATTCAATATCTAATTCTTTTGTAATTTGATGGACTTTTTCATCAATAACTTTTTTATCTTCGCCAATGAGTTTTAAAGGAATCATAATATTTTCATAGATTGTTAAGGAATTTAATAAATTATAATTTTGAAAAACAAAACCTAAATATTGATATCTAAATTTTCCTAATTGATTTTCAGACATTTGTTTCACTTCTTGATTTAAAATATACAAACTCCCATTAGTAGGAATATCTATTGTTGAAATATTATTTACTAAAGTAGATTTACCGGAACCTGACGGTCCCATAACAACAATAAACTCTCCTGTTTTAATTTCTAAATCTATATTTTCTAAAGCTGTAAATGGTTGTTTACTTCCCATACCATAAATCTTTGTCATATTTTTTGCTTGTAAAACTGTTTCCATAGTTGTTACTCTCCTTTTAATAATTGTATTTTCCCTGCATGATAATTTAATAAAAGACAAATCAATAATGTCACTACATAATAGATAAATAATCCACTATAGAAAAATAACATTGTTGAATTCATTAAAATAAAATCTCTCGCCATAAAGATTAAATAAGGTAATGGAATTACTAAAACACAAATAAAATAAAGGATATTTTCTTTCAAAAGCATCTTCTTTAAATCACTATAAACATAACCTACTTTATTTAAAATAGAAAACTCTTTCATTTTATTTTTCTTTTCCATATTCATCTTATATAAAATAGAAATAATTACCATCGCTACAATAAACAAATAACTGATCATTCCTGTCACAAATTCATTACTTTCAATATTTTGTGACGCTAAAACAGGTAATAAAACTGTTATCAGTAATGTAAGTAAGCCAATTAACGAAGCTGTTGATTTAATCATCAATCCCACATGTGATAAACAAATATAAATTTGTTTTCCTTTTAAATTCTTTTTATTCTTTAAAAAGAGTTGTGGCAATAAATACTTATACAAACCATACATTCCCACAACACCTAAAGCTGTTGGCGGAATATAATTTATTAAATTTCCTTCAACCGTTATAATTGAACAAAATCCTATCAAATAAATAAGTAAATACATCATCATTTTTTTAAAACTTACAAAATGAATAGCTTGTACCTTATTTTCATCATTAATCAAAGTATAAATATCACTTTTATGAAGTTGCCCTATTAAAAAGATGATCACAATAACAACTAATACACATAAAGCTGAAATCGTTGTAAAAAAGGTACTTGGCATAATGGTATAAATTGAATAATTGATTTGTAGATAAGGATATATCTTTGAATGAATGAAAAATAAACTAAGAACACCTAAAATAAATGAAATCGGTAAAACAAAGATAAAGACGATTCCCATTTGAATAAGTGTATATTTAATAAAATCTAACAAGTTAAAACCACTAGTAAATAATATTCCAAATTCTTGATGTTTTTTATTGAAATTATATTGACTGGCATAAATAATCATAAACCAACAAAATAAAATAATTAAAAAGGGTAATCCCATTGATAATGGTATATCCGCTCCAAGAGGACCATCTATTCCTCTAGCCCTATCTTCTTCTATTAAATAGGGATTGTTGATAAATTCTGAAAAGATCAAATGAATGACAATTGCAAAAATAAGTGTGAGTCCATAAATCATATATTGTTTTTTATTTCTTTTTAATGTTAACGTAGCTAGTGAAAAAACCTTCATTGCTTCCACCTCCTAACTCCATCATAAACTTTCCATCACACCTTACAATAAAAGTGGCACCAACAACCTAGAAATGACACAAACAACATCTTTAACTAAATAACTTATGATACAATACAGTTAAAGGAGGGAGAGTATGAAGTACAAAGTAGGAAAACCCCATTATAAATTAAGTTTTATTTATTCATTCATCATTATTTTTTGGGCTGTTTTTTTAATCATTTATAGTCCATTTTCAGGAATGAATATTTGTGGATTTATGCTTATTTTTTTGATTATCTTTATCTTTCTTCCTAGTATGGCATTTTGTAATAATATTTGGGAAGTGGATGAACATTATCTTAAATACACTTTTTATGACAATGTAGTAGAAAAATCTCGTGCTTTTTTTCATAGTCTTTTTACAAGAAATATAGATTATCAAATGAAAATAAAGCTGGATAAAATCATGTGTATCCAAGTTACTTATGAAGCAGTTCCAATGCTTTTTTATGGAACCAATGGTTATAATGTTATTTTTAAAGTATTGATGAAGGATGGTTCTTCTTTTTCTTTTCAACCAATCGTTACTAGAAAAAGAAAAGAAGTTATCGATGCAATTGAATTTTTAAAAAGTAAAGGAATTATCTTTAAAGATCGTTATCATATTCTTGATCAATTAGATAAAAAAGAGCCTTTAGCTTATTATTTAGAAAAGATAGCTGGTGATAGAAAATGATTCGTATCGCCTGTCATGTACAAGATTATTATTTTGAGATAATCAAAAAATATTTTGCAGCAAAAGATTACTATTTAGAAAAATTCAGTCCAGCATCTTATAATGATATCTATTTTATTGAAATAAATTCACTTAATGATTTAGACAAAATCCATCAAATCAATAAATATCCAGAAACTTTGATTTACATTATTGGTCCTAAAGATTTTCATTTACTCAATGAATGTTTAACCTTAGGGGTACATTTATATTTTGAAAATGATGATTTAGAAAATAGTCTTTATTCCAAATCAGAAACCATTCATCAACAAATATTTTCAAGATTTAAGACTTATCATTATAAAAACAAACAAATGTCTTTTGAATTAAGACTTGCTCAAATCATGTATGTAGAATCAATGAATCATAAACTTATTATTCATCATGATAATGGTGACTTTATTGAAAGAAAAAACTTATCTTCTTTTATTAAAGAAATTGATTCTAATAATTTTATTCAAATTCATAAATCATTTGTTATTAATAAAAACTTTATTAAAGAAATCAAAGCAAAAGAATTGATTTTAAAAGATTCTACAATTCTACCAATTGGTAGAAACTTTAAAGAAAGTATTTAAAAAGTAAAGATTGCCAATCATCTTTACTTTTTTTCATTTAATTATTTCTATTTTCACGTAAATAATCTAAAAACTTTTGAATACTCTTTTCATTTCCCATTTGTGTCAATTGAAAATAATGTCTATTTGATAATTCTTTTGGCATACATTTTTTACCCGAATAATGATTTTTAAAAGCATGAATATTATCTAGACCAACACCTCTACCAAGCTTTTGGGCATTTTTATAACTTGCATCTTGTAAAAAAGGAGGGATAGGTACATTGGTTGTTTGCTTAGCATCTGCCATTGCCTGTGTGATTCCTCGAGATACCGTATCTGATTTAGGAGAACAACAAACATAAAGTGCTGCATGAGCTAAGATCTTAGCCGCTTCGGGCATTCCTATTCTTTCTACTGCCAAAAAGGCATTTGTAGCCACAACTAGAGCTTGTGAATTAGCAAGACCAATATCTTCACTTGCACATACACATATTCTTCTTGCAATATATTTGACATCTTCTCCAGCAATCAACATTCTAGCAAGATAATATAAAGTTGCATCAGGTTCTGTATGTTTCATAGATTCAATAAAAGCAGAAATCGCATCATAATGATTATCGCCACTTTTATCATAGCGAATTGCTTTTTTTTGAATACATTCTTCTGCGATTTCAAGACTGATGTGAATTTTTCCTTCTTTGTTTTTATCTGTAGTAAGATAAGCAAGTTCTAAGGCATTTAAAACACTTCTTGCATCACCACTAGCCATGTCAGCTAAAAAGTTTTTAGCATCTTCATCAATTATGATTTTTTCATTTCCTAAACCACGTTTTTGATCAGTAAGCGTTCTATCAATTAAACGGATTAGATCTTGTTTTTCTAAAGGTTTTAATTCAAAGATACGGCATCTTGAAAGTAAGGCATTATTGACTTCAAAATATGGATTTTCGGTAGTAGCTCCAATGAGAATAACAATACCATCTTCTACATAAGGAAGAAGATAATCTTGTTGTGTTTTATTAAAACGATGAATTTCATCGATAAATAAAATCGTTCCTTTATGATAAGCATTTTGATTAAATTTAGCTTCTTCTATTATCTTTTCCACATCTTTAATTCCTGCACTCGTCGCATTTAATTTACAAAAATGTGAATTTGTTGTATTAGCAATAACTCTCGCAATCGTTGTTTTTCCAACCCCTGGAGGTCCATATAAAATAATAGAACCTAAACGATCTGCTTTAATAGCACGATAGAGTAATTTATCTTTTCCAATAATATGTTGTTGGCCTACAATTTCATCTATACTTACAGGGCGCATTCTACTGGCAAGTGGTAGTTTTCTTATATCTTCATCCATATCAAATAAATTCATTTTCTTTCCTCATTTCTTATTTATCCACATTATAAACTTTCTCTAAAAGAAAAAGAAGTATTTAAACTTCTTACAAAACCGGAATACTCCTTTTAAACACTTTTCTTTCGAAAATATAAATACGAATAAATAATTGGCAAAAGTACCGGAATAAAAACAAAAATAAAGAAAATAAATAAATTCATAAATGGTGATAAAACAATAAGAAGAATACCACCAATAACCATGCATTTTCCACCAAAACGGTGTGTATGATACCAATTGTCTGGATCATCTAATGCCCACGAAGTACGAATTCCTACTGTATAATTTGGTTTGACTGTTGGTATATAATTACCTAAAACAATAAACAATACCCCTATCATCAATTCTGTAAGAAAACTAATATTTGTGATATAACCTAATGCATAACCATATATACAACTACAAACAAGCAATGAAATCAACGGACTGATCCATAATACGATTGAAAATATCTTCTTATTAATATTCTTAGACTTTGGATCAATACTTGTTCCTATCACACAAAAAAGATGAGTAACCAGTAAAATCAATGGTAAGACAAATACGGTAAAAGTTTTAGAAGAATAACCATTTGGTTGACCATTAAAATTAAAATGTGTAGCCATTAATTGTGGTAGTTGATTCCATAAAAGTAATCCAATAACTATAGGAAGCAATGTCACAATAGATGTTAATATTATCATTTTTTTATTTTGTTTAATCATTTTTAGTATCTCCTTTTAACTCACTGATCCACAACATAATTTCCTCAAGCACTGTTGCATTAAGTTCATAATAAATAAACTTTCCTTCTCGCTCATCTCGAATCAAACCCGCTTCTTTTAAAACCGATAGATGTCTTGAAATAGCAGCTCCCGAAATTGAAAAATACTTAACAATATCACCCGCAGACATTCTTGACTGTTTCAATAAATTAAGTATTTCTCGCCTTGTTGGATCCGCTAAAGCATGTAGCGTATTTTGCATTGCCATCTTTATCACCTCATTATCATTTAACATTTAACTTAAATGTTAAATATAGTATATCATATTTATAAAAAAAAACAAGTATTAAATTTTTATCTAACTACTTCTTTAATCATTGTTTCTACAGTTGTTGTCGTTTCACTATTAGAAATACTTATAAAAGTTCCTATATTTAGGATGACTAATAAAATACCAAAAATAACGATTATCAATAAAATGATAGCTATTGTCTTCATTATTTTTTTATAACGTCTATTTTTTATTGTTAGTTGTTCATTTATTTTAGCTAATTGTTTAACAATCTCACTTTGATCTGTTGTTGTAATTTGACCATCAAGAAGAATATTCACATCTGTTTCTAATACGTTTGCTATTTTAGAAAGCATATCTACATCAGGCAATGAAAGTCCCTTTTCCCATTTACTAACAGTCTGTCTAACAACATTCAATTTTTCAGCGAGTATTTCTTGCGTATAACCTTTATCTTTTCTTATTTTCTTTAGGTTTTCAGCAAGCATTCCTCTATCCTCCTTTATTAAGATAAACATATCTTATATAAAAGTAGTTGTTGCTTCAAGCAACACATATTAACATTCTTTATTTTACTTCATCATAACTTGGAATTGAGTCAACTGCACCAAATCTTGTCACCGCAATTGCACTTGCTTTTGTTGCTAAGTTTGCTGATTCAACTAAAGAGAATCCTTCAAGAATTCCTTTTACAAAATAACCAATATAAGTATCTCCTGCACCTGTTGTATCTATTGCATTAACTTTCATTGCTTCTACTTTGACATCTTCATTGTTTGTTAAAACTCTGCTTCCGTCTTTTCCCATTGTAAAAAGAATATTTGTATGTGGATATTTTTGTTTTAACACTTGTAGCATCTTTTCATAATTTTCTTCACCGCTTAAAGCAGCACTTTCTGTTTCATTGACTACAAGCCATGTTACTTTTTCAATTGGATAATTTTGAATTGATTCATCATAAGGAGCTGCATTGAAAAAAATCTTCATTTCTTTTTCATAACAGCGATCAATAATATAAGGTACATTATTGATTTCATTTTGTAAAACAACCACATCACCCGTTGAAAAATGAGATAAAACCTCATCAATATATTCAAAATCAATCTCTTTATTTGTTCCACCATATAAAAGAATATGATTTTGACCACTTTGATCAACTTCAATAATAGCATGTCCTGTTGGCTTATTTGAAATTTTTAAATAATCAATATTCACATTCTTTCCTACAAGCGCATCTTTTAATAGAGCGCCATCATTTCCAATAATTCCTGCAAAATACGTTTCATTTCCTGCAAGAGACATTGCAATTGCTTGATTAACGCCTTTTCCACCACATTTAACTGTATATTCAAGACATCCTTGTGTTTCTCCTGGTACTGTAAAATGATTGACTTTATATACATGATCCAAATTAGCGGATCCAAAACATAATACTCTCATAAATCCTCCATAACTTCTTATTTTTGTTTATATTATAAACATTCTCTTCTTTTTATAAAAGAAAAAGAAGTATTTAGATTTTTATATAAATACTTCTTTTAATCATTTCTAAATTCATAACATTCTGGAAAAGATGTTTGTTCAATATATGTATCCGCTTTTGAAATATAAATATCTTCCATTATTACATAAGGTAGAGTATTGACCTTTTTATAAAGAAGACCTGTACTTATGAAAATATTCTTTTAGTTTCAGCTAAAAATTTTAATTTTTCTTTTGGTAATTTTATAATATATACTTTCCCTAAATAACTATTATCATCTTCTTCAAACATCTTACATCCCTCATTTATCCATAATCTAAAATCAAACCATTCATCAGGATCAGAAATACCAATTGATCCTGCATCTAAAAAGCCACACAATGTAGCATCTTTTGTTGCCTTTATAACAAGTTCCCAGTCTCCATTATCATTACCAATACTTATATATTCTGGCATATTATTAGAAAAATCATGACATTTGTACATTTCTATCATTTCTTTTGTACTATAAAAAACATATTCATTTAATACCGCACCATTTGTTATTTTTAAAAATTCTTTATAGACATCTGGCAATATACCCTTTATTTGATTATTTACTAAATGAATATCTTCATCAATTGCTGGTTTATTTTTTTCAATGAATTCAATATTTTTTAAATCCATAAAATCACATCATCTATTTCTTAAAGAAATGAAAATTACAACAATCTCCACCATAACCTAAAGTCTTTGTACGCGTAAATCCAATCTTTTTTAAACCACCATAAGTCACATCATCCACATCACAAAACAAATGACACAACTCTTCACAGCCATTTTCCTTGCATGCTGTATGCCATAAACATTTAGTAATCGTAACATCATAATGATCTTTACCATAGCTTTGAGTGTTTTCTTGTAAATCTGTTGTACGCATGATTTTTAAAAAAATAAAACTATAAATTTTATAAAACCCAGGCACTAATTCCATTTTAGCTGTAGATGCATGTTTTTTGGCTGCAATTTTATCAATCATATATTTTCTCATATATTGATAGACATCTTCTTTTGAAAATTCTTCGTTCAATAAGACTTTATATAAAGCAATTCGTGGTAGAATTGTTTGAATAAGTGTTTTCATTTGATTTTCTGTTTTATCTTTTGTTTTTTTAATAATTTTATAAAGTTCTTTTTCTTGTTTATCAAATATTTCATTTCCTTTATTTGGACCAAATTCTTCGATTAAATATGATTTTACTTGTTTTTGTTGTTTAATTTTCATTATAAATACACCTCTTTTATACAATCATATTATAACGTCATTATAAAAGAAAAAGAAGTATTCAAACTTTTTACAAAGTTCAAATACTTCTCTAGATATCTCATAAAAGTTATTACTAATGTTTTGAGAATTCCAATTCCTTATAAAATAAGGATATTCAAGCCATTTTGTTGCATACGAGTTGCATTGCAAAAACATCTTAAATCTCTTATATGATATTAAATAATCTAAATCAGTAATTATCTTGCTATAAAAACTATATCAATTCCCTATCCCCATGTGACTTTGGCATTGAAACTACAATAAATTCAATTTCCTTATCAGATGTATTTCTCATTTGATGTACTTTCATAGGAGAAACTTCAACTCCAGTTCCTTCTTTTAACTTTACTGTTTCATCTTTAAACTTCATTTTTGCTTCTCTTGAAAGAATATAAAAAAACTGTTTTGATTTATGATGAAAGTGCATATCTTCTTCTGTATGCGGTGGCATTTTTTCTACTTACAATCTTCCCCTTAAGCTTTTTTTATTTTAATCACATTATACCCCTTCATCACAAAAAAAGAAGTACCCAAACTTCATGCAAAGCCCAGATACTTCTCTAGATATCTTATAAGAATCTGATTTGAAAATATTATTATCATTTTCTTATCATCCTTGACACACGAAATCAATTACGTATAATCTATTTTACGGTAATTATTGCCGAACAGTATGGCTCCTACCGCCATAAGTGTAGGGCGTTAGAGTAGAGAAGGATTCGTTCCTTCTTTTTTATTATCTTAATTTTATAATAACTTTCTATCTTATATTTTTTATCGACAATATTTGATATAATTACTTTGTTATCGTCCTCCCCTGAAAGGAGGTGATGTTAATGCTTTCTAACTTAGTTGTATCTGTCGTGGCAGGTGTTTTAGTTTATTACATATGCAAATGGTTGGACAAAAGATTTAAACGATAATCAGCCTAGTGCTAAGTACACTCTAAAATACTAGAAAAGGTAAGGAGTACCATTCCTTACCTTTTCGTTTTGATGCAATGCTTTCTAACTTGCAATCAAATTATAGCATTTAGTATTTTAATATGCAAGTTGATTTCAAAATTCAATTTGTTGCATATTTGAGAATATGTGGTGAGAACTTTGTTGCATACGTGTTGCATATAAGTTGCATACCGTTTTTATTTTACAAAAAAAGAAAAAAACCCAAATCGAGTTTTTCCCCATAAATACGATGTTTTGTCGATTTGAGTTTTTGTGAATTTCTCTGAATAAACGTATAAATTAACGTTTTAAAAACTACAATTCCTTATAAAATAAGGATATTCAAGCCATTTTGTTGCATACAAGTTGCATTACAAAAGCTACTCAAATATACTATTTAAAACTTATCCTGTAAATTAAATGCTTTTATATAAAGAAAATATCATACTTATTCGTATGATATCCTCTATTATTCAGTTTTATATACTATTAAGGAAGAAAAATTATAAAACTAATCTAGATCTTCGCCATTTGTTTCAATGACTTTTTTATACCAATAAAACGATTTTTTTCGATATCTATTCATCGTTCCATGGCCTTCATCATCTAAATCTACATAAATAAATCCATATCTTTTTGACATTTGACAAGATGAAGCACTTAATAAATCAATGCATCCCCATGTTGTATATCCCATTAAATCAACGCCATCTATAATAACAGCATCCTTTAATGCTTTAATATGTTCTCGATAATACTCAATATGTCTTTCATCATTGATTTCTTTACCTTCGACATATACTTCATTTGTTCCTGTACCATTTTCAACAATAAATAATGGTTTTTGATAACGATCATAATACATATTCAATGTATTACGTAAACCCATTGGATCATCTTGTCTTTTATATAAAATTTCACCTAAGTACGGATTTTTTAAAGTAGCAAGGGGATTATTTTTAATCTCTTCATTGAGTTTTTCGTCACCACTAACAACATGTGTTGCATAATATGAAAATGAAAGAAAATCAATCGTATTATTTTTAAGAATTTCTTTGTCATCATCTTTAAACGGAATAGTTATTCCTTTTCTTTCTAATTCTCTTAATTTATATGATGGATAGTATCCTCTTGCCTGTACATCGCAGAAAAAGAATGCATCTCTATTTTTTGTAATTGTTGCAAATACATCTTGAGGATGACATGTATATGGATACCATGTACCTCCTGCAAACATATTCCCAATTTTATTTGTTGGATCAATTTCATGACCAATTTTTACTGCCCACGCACTTGCTAATAAAATATGATGAGCCGCATTATATAACTGTTGTTCTTTATCTTCATTTGGATCAATAACAACACCTGCTGATAAATAAGGCAAAATTAATGTATCATTAATTTCATTAAAGGTAAGCCAATAATGTACAATACCTTTATATCTTTTAAATAAAACTGTTGCATATTTCTTATAGAAATCAACCATTTTTCTACTTTTAAAACCACCATATTCTTTTACTAAATAAAGTGGAAAATCGTAATGAGAAATCGTTACTAAAGGTTCAATGTGATATTTTTTTAATTCTTTAAAAACATCATCATAAAATTGTAATCCTTTTTCATTCGGTCTTTCTTCATCCCCTCGAGGAAATATTCTTGACCATGAAATAGATAATCTTAAAACCTTAAATCCCATTTCCGCAAATAATGCAATATCTTCTTTATAACGATGATAGAAATCTATCCCATTTAAAACCGGATATTTTTCATCTTCTTTAAAAGATAAATCTTGTACATTTCCAAACATATATTGAAAACGATTTTTTCCATTTGGAACTACATCCATGTTAGCAAGACCTCTACCATCTTCATTATAGCCACCTTCTACTTGATTAGCAGCTATTGCTCCACCCCATAAGAAATCTTTTGGTAAGGTTCTCACTTTATGCTTCCTCCTCAGCTAATTTTGTAGCTTCTTCTTTCTTGCATAAAGAATGATCATAAGCTACAAAGAATGGATACCAAATAGCTAATGTTAATGGAATCATTAAAGCAATAAAAATAAACACTCTCCAGTCTAAACAATAAACAAATAGACTTAGGAAAACAGGATAAGTCCCACTAATTAATAAATAAGGTGCTGTCAATAAACCAAACGAACATGCTAACCAGTAAAGAATGGCTACGATTAATCCATTAGCGATGAAAGGAAGCATTAATACAGGATTAAACATAATTGGTGCTCCAAATAATGCTGGTTCTGAAATTCTAAAAATACTAGGCACAATTGTTGCTTTCCCAAAAGCTTTTAATTGTTGTGATTTTGCTTTCCAACAAGATAAAATACATAGTCCAAGAGTATTTCCTGTTCCTCCTAAAAAACCAATACCTAATGTCATAAAGATAGGATGAAAAATTGGTGCTTGTCCTTTTGCAACTAATGCTGCATTTGCTGTAAAAGCTGCTGTTGTAATTGGAGCAGTAAGTGCCATAGTAACCATTTGTCCATGCACTCCACAACACCATAATAACAACATAAATGCACATAAGAATATTGAACCAGGAACAGAGTTAACTGCTGCAACTGGTGTTGCTAAAACTTTTTCAATAAGCGCTGGAATTGACATTCCTAAATAATTACTACTTAATAAACTTAAAATATAGAATATAGAAACATTGATAACCATAGGTACAATAGTTCTAAAAGAATTTGTTAATGCTGGAGGACAAATTTCTGGTAAACGAATTGTAATATTGTGTATTTCACAAAATCTTGTGATTTCTACTGTTAATAAAGCAACAATAATAGCAGTAAATAATCCTTGTGCACCTAAATATGTACAATTCATTAATAATGGAGTTGTTCCATCCGCTAAAGCTAAATAATTTGCTGGTGCTGCAACTAATAGAAAAACAACAAGTGCAGTTAAACCATTAGTAATACCTTTCATTGAATATGAAGTTGCTAAATTATCAGCAATAACAAAGGTAACTGCTAATGCTAATAATCCCATTGACATATTGTATGGAACTAAAATAGCCATTTTATACTTAGTAGCAAAATTAAACCATCCAGAAAAAATTGACCAAACACCACCAGATTTAACCATGTCTGCAGTTACTGGTGGATTAGCAATAACCATAAATACTGCCCCAACAAATATTAATGGTAATACTGTCATAAAACCTTTTTGCATTGCAGATAAATGTCTTTGTTCACCTAACTTATCAGCGATTGGAGACATTTTATCTTCAACAAAGTGCATAAACTTATCCATTTACTTTCCCTCCTTTATCATTCTTTTTACTTCTTTTATAATATTTTCAACATTCCCTAAAGCATAATCTAAAGGATTAATAACAGCTGAAGGTCGATCAGTTACTGCTTTTTGAACATCTTTAATTTTATATCTCATTTGTGGTCCCACTAATAAGACATCATAATCTTTATAAACACTTAAATAATCATCAATTGGAATTGCTTTAACTTCTAAATCTTCGTTATTTTGTTCTGCCCATTGATTCATCTTATTCATTAAAATACCAGTTGATAAACCATTAGCACACATTAATAATATTTTCATAAATCTTCCCTCTCTTTAAATTTGCTAATATCAAGTAAATTGAATATTTGATCGATCATTTGTTCCTTTTTACTTAGCAACTGTAGTATAAAATGTAACCGCTTTTTATTCAAATAGCATATTTTATCTCTTTTCCTTTCATTTATACACTATTTTTTTAATTTATACACTTTTTCTTCTTTATCATTTATTTTCTTCGTTAAACTGTTTATTTACAAGCAATAAAATTATTTATCTTTTTATTACTCTTAAATATTTTTTATACACTTTATACACTAATAAATAAAAAATAGCTTACTTTACAATAAGCTATTAAAATAAGTATTAAATTTCTTTAATAATCGTAATTAAACTTGCAATATCAGAATCAGAAAATTGAATATGAAAAGGTTCTTCTATCATTTCTACTAAATCATATAAATATTCGTATGTTTTTTTATGTGTTGAAATTATATTTTTATAATTATATTTTTTAGGAATCGGTGCATTATCAACCAAGCTACAGATAACACCACTAAGATGCATAATAAGACCTATCTTTTTATCATAGGATAATTGATATTGACAATCTAATTCTTGAATAAATTCTGGTAATACTTTTTTCAAGATATCAATATCAATATTCGGTGCTTGTTTTTCAATATTTTTAAATATTAATGAATATTTTATTTTCTTTTTAATGACAATGTCTTGATTAGAACTTGAAATTAATAGTGATAATTTATCTAATGGTGTATTAAATAATTGAGTTACAGATATAAATTTAATGCCATATAATTGAGGATCAAATGATCCCATTGTACATAAAATATTATACGATTTTCTCAATTCATTAATTTTAAACAATAATTCTTTATGATTATTCATTGATAATGGAACAATATCAATATCTTGTAATTCTAATGAATCTTCTAGGTATTTTTTTATTTGTATAGCACCACCTTCGCCATTCATACATAAAGTGATAATAACATTTTTCTTTTTTTGTCGATGATAGTTTTCAACAATTGATGGAAAATAATGTTGATAACTTTGTTCTAATTCAGACATAATATCATCTAAATCATCATTGCTGCTCATCTTTTTTACGGTTTCTAAAGCAATCATTGTGGAAGGTGCAGCAATAAAGCGGATATCTATACCTGTTTCTTTAGAAATCAATTTACCCATAATTTTTACAGAACCCATGTCATAGATAAGTAATACACCTTTACCTCTATTAATTTTTTCAATCAATGATTTCATTTCTTCATAAGCCATTTGCATTTTCTTTTCTAATAAAAGATCATATGAATAAACACTATCACTATTTGACATTTGTTTAACAACACCAGTAAGCGAACTTGCTACATTTTTTCCATGCATAGCAATTAACAATACAGGTTTATTTTCGCTTTCTTTTAATTGATTCAAAAGTAAAATCAAAACAATAGTTATTGCTTCATCTAACGGTATATCTATTTTATATTTCTTTTCTAAATGTTCTATTAATTTTAAACTTAGTATATATTCTTCTTGATATTTATTTACTATTTGATTTAAATCAAAATTAATTTGTTCATTTTGCTTATTATTTATTATTTTTGTTAAATGAAGAGATAAAACAATAAAGACTTCTTGCGGGAAAACTCGTTTTAATTTTTGTGATGAACTATCTAAGAATTCTTTTACAATATTTATAATTTCTTGTGGAATATATTTACTAATATTCAATTCATTTATTTTCTCTTTATCAATGTATTGTCTATAACTTGATATTAATTGATTGTATTTATTTTTTAACAAAAGGGATTTATCAACTAATGATGTATCTTGTTTTTCAAGATGTTCATAAACAGCAGAAGTACTTTCCTTTATTTTTATTTTTTCAATAGAATCTTTTGAATAATAATATAAAAAATCATGTGAAATAAGTCTATTTATCTCTGTCGATTTTTATTTATAAAAAATAAAGCCTTTTTTTACATAGATTGGAAAATCATCAAGATAGACATAGACATTTGAATTATTATCTAAATTTTTCAAAAAAGCATGTGAACATGCACTAGAAATATCGTTTACAAGTTGTTTTATATTATTTTTACAATGATAAAGTAATAAGCATTCTAATGTTTCAGGTTCTATAACAATCGACTTATCTATTTTTCTTGCTTCTTTTTTAAAACATCCCTGAACTAATTCCATCCTTTCAACCAATCCTCTTTTATCTAAAGAAGGCAAATCAATTTTTATTGATATATTATCGAGAGCATTACTTTTTAAATCATTTTCATTAAAGCAATCCGATGACAAAACAACCATAAAGTTATTTTCTTTTAGTGAACTCATTTCAATTAAATCATATATAATTGATTTATATTTTTCTGGTATTAAATGAACATTATCAAAATAAACCATTCCGTTTTTCGCCTTTTCTAAAGCAGCTTTTCCATAATCAATAAATAAATTCTTAATCATAGTTTCATCATTCATAAAGTATTTACAATTTAGTTTCACTAATTGACCATTTTCATTAATTAGGCCTTTTTCTTTAGAAAATTCATATATTTTTTTAGCAAGTAAACTTTTACCTGTACCACTTTCCCCTGACAATAAAATAACCGGTTTTTTACCAGGATATAAAAGTGTTGATTTAATATCTTGAATAGACTTAGCAAGGCTTCCATTAAATCCTATTAGTTGATTAAATATAGAATCGTCTTCATCTAATTTATTATGTATTTTATAAAGTACCGGTCTCCCAGCTATTTTTTCTAATTTATTTTCTCTAACTAATTCATTCAAAATAGCTGATAAATTAGAACGTTGAATATTTAAATGACTTGCTAATTCTTTTGTTGAAAACACCATTTTAGAGGGATCGTTTTGATCTTTTTTTGTAGATAATTTATCAATATAAAAAAGAACCTCATATTTCTTTTTCATAAAATTTCTCCTTTTCTAAATATATTCATATTATAAAACAAAAAAAGAAATATGCACACTTTTATAAAGTCTACATATTTTTCATATTATCTATTCAACTATTTATTTCAATTCTATAGGTACTTTAACTTTTGCATAACGTACTTTTTTACCGTTCTCTTGAAAATAGTAATTTGGATAAGTTGCTGTCGCAATTCCACAAGATTTAATATTACGTTTTTTTAAATAAATCGATAGATCTTTAAAAATCTCAGTATTTGGATATTCCCAGTTCTCATTAATAACAACTGTATTTAAACAATGTTGTCTTGGCATAACTCTTGCATCTTTTAAAAATTCTTGAGGAAGTTGATTATAAATAATTTCGGGTATCACAAAAAACCACTCTGTTACACTTTGTGAAGGATCATATTGTTTTACATCTGTTACTTGTGCTTGACTAATGAATGGGAGATATTCAAATAATTTTGCATAATATCTTGGATCATCTTTAGTAAAACAAAATTCTGATTGAGAAATTTTCGCATAAGGTAATAAATAACATTTAGGTTCAACAGTGATCCAATAGTTCCCAATATTATAAAAATCTGTTTCTGACTCAACCTTTAAAGTTGTTAAATAATCTATAAGATTTTTAGTTTCCTTTACTTCTGATTCTAATTCACAAATTTTATTATTTAAAATATCCGTTACTTTAGAAACAGGTATACCTTCAACATACTCTACTGATTCTTTCATAGAATACCCTATCTTTCGATTATATAAACATGCTAATAATGAAATAACATCTTTATTATCTAAATCACGATAGTTGTTTTGACTTATTCTTTTTGGATAAATCACTCCTTCTTTTTCATAATAACGTATTGTATCTGTAGATATGCCTAACAATTTAGCAGCTTCACTAATTTTCATAATATGATCTCCTTAACATTAAAGTTAGTCCAATGTTTTATTGATATAAAATTATATCATACAAGATTTATTTCTTCAATTTTGTGTATTTTTAGAAGATAATGTACCTAAATTAGATAAATAAGCCATCCTTGACTATAGAGTTACTCCATAAATTATAATTTATATATAATCAAATATTTGGAGGTAGAAAAATGGAAAATCGTGTTGTATTAGTTACTGGTGGAGCAAGTGGAATTGGAAAAGGTATGGTTCGTATGTTTGCTGATAGAGGTTGCCAAGTTATTATTTTTGATGTTCAGGATGATAAAGGAGAAACTTTAGCAAAAGAATTATGTGATCAAGGAAAAAAAGTTGTTTATAAACATGTTAATTTATTTGATATTGATGAAATCAAAAATGCCTATGTATGGATAAAAGAACAATTTGGAAAATTAGATTATGCTATGAATAATGCAGGATTTGGTATTCCAGCAAAGCCACTTGATGAATGTACCAGTGAAGAAGTTAATAAAGTAATTGGAATTTGTTTAATTGCTGTTACAAATTGTATGATTGAAGAAATAAAAATAATGAAAGAAAATGGTTTTGGGCGTATTGTCAATACGACATCTGGTGCTGGATTATTAGGAATCAAAGGAAACTCAGTTTATTGTGCAGCTAAGCATGGTGTTGTGGGTGTTACAAAAGCAGCTGCTCTTGATTACGCAACATCTAATATTACTATTAATGCTATCGCACCAGGAACTATCGAAACTGAATTAGTAAATTCACTCAAAGAAATCGCTCCCGATGCTTATAAACAAGCAGAAGAATCAAATCCAAGTGGTCATTTAGGAAAGCCAGAAGATATTGCTAATGCTGCAGTATTCTTATGTGAAGATGCATCATCTTTTATAAACGGTGTTGTACTTCCTGTTGATAGTGGTTGCGTAGCTGGAAAATAATAAAACTAAATTCGCACAAAGGTATTGAATTATATTATATTCATAAATGTTTTGTTTTTCAAAACAACTAACTCTAAAAGTTAGAAAAGGTAAGGATCTCTCTCATCCTTACCTTTTCGTTTTGATGCAATGCTTTCTAACTTGCAATCAAATTATAGCATT